>JBFZCA010000095.1:0-5382 GCA_041308205.1 Planctomycetota bacterium
TTGCGCCACGCGCCGCGGCGCGGACCGCCGATTATAGCACAATCTCTATCGGCGTTGTAGAATTGAATTGGTCGATTATTGTTGATATTATGGGGTGAATTCGTCTTTCGCCATCGCGCGCCGCGCGCAAGGCACAGGAATCGCGCTCGCATGAACGCACGCCGTGACCACCCGCTCCATGCCGGCGCTCCCGCCGCGGGGGCCTCTCCCCCCGCCGAACCGCCGGGCAGCGCCGGCGTCGTCGAAACGCGGATCGCCGCCATCGCGCTCCCGCCGGGAGGATTCCGCCTGGAGCGCGGCGCCGTGCTTCCCGAGCTCCGCGTGGCGTACGAGACCTACGGGACCCTGGCGCCCGGCCGCGACAACGCCGTCTTCATCTGCCACGCCCTGACAGGCGATGCGCACGTCGCCGGCCGCCTCGGCACCTCCGACGGCCCGCCCGGCTGGTGGGACGAGATGATCGGCCCCGGGAAGGGCATCGACACGCGCCACTATTTCGTCGTGTGCGCCAACATCCTCGGCGGCTGCAAGGGCACGACCGGCCCGTCGTCGATCGACCCGGCCACCGGGAAACCCTACGGCTCGAGCTTCCCGTCCTTCACCGTGAACGATGTGGTCGCGGTCGACCGGCTGCTCCTCGCGCACCTCGGCATCGAGCGCCTCGCCGCGGTTGTCGGCGGCTCGTTCGGCGGCATGCAGGTCCTGGCGTGGGCGATCCGCCACCCCGAGTCGGTCGATCGCGCCGTGTGCATCGCCTCGGCCGCGAGCCTCTCGGCCCAGGCCCTGGCCTTCGACGCCGTCGGGCGCGAGGCCATCATCGCCGACCCGGACTGGCGCGGCGGCGATTACTACGGGACCGGGACCTCGCCCGCCCGGGGCCTCGCGCAGGCGCGCAAGATCGGGCACATCACGTACCTGTCGCAGGACATGATGGCCGCGAAGTTCGGCCGCGGGAAACGCCCGCGCGGCGACGCAACGGCGAACGACCCCGCCGCGGCGTTCAGAACCGACTTCGAAGTCGAGAGCTACCTCGCGCACCAGGGCCGCAAGCTCGTCGAGCGCTTCGACGCGAACTCCTACCTGCACATAACGCGCGCCATGGACGAGTTCGATCTCGTCGAGGAGTACGGCTCGCTCGAGCGCGCGCTCGCGCCGATCGAGGCCAAGCTCCTCATCGTCGCGCTGAGCGAGGACTGGCTCTTCCCGCCCGGGCAATCCGCGGCGCTCGCCCACGCCCTCGTGCGCGCGGGCAAGCGCGTGGCGTACTGCCTGCTCCACGCGCCGCACGGCCACGACGCCTTCCTCGTGGACATCGAGCGGCTCGCGGAGGTCATGCGCGCGTTCCTCCCCTGGGTCGGCGCGGAACCGCACCGGCCGGCGGCGGCGCGCCTCGCGCCGGCAGGCCGCGAGCGGGAGCACGCGATCATCGCGGACATGATCCGCCCCGGAGCGCGCGTCCTCGATCTGGGCTGCGGCGACGGCGAGCTTCTGAGCCTCCTTGCGGCGCGGCGCGGCGCAACCGGCATGGGCGTCGAGATCGACATCGGCGAGCTCATCGACGTCATCGACAGGGGGCACGACGTTCTCCAGGCGGACATCGACGCGGGGCTCGCGATGATCCCCGACGGATCCTACGACTATGCCGTGCTGAGCGAGACGCTGCAGGTCGTCCGCAAGCCGCGCCTCGTCCTCGGGGAGCTTCTGCGCGTCGCGGGCGAGGGCATCGTCAGCTTCCCCAACTTCGGCCGCATTGCGCACCGGCTGCGTCTCTGGCTCGGGGGCCGCATGCCGAAGGGCGGCGCCCTCCCCTACGAGTGGCACGACACGCCGAACATTCACCTCTGCACGCTGCGCGATTTCTCCGACCTGTGCCGCGACGAAGGCATCCGCATCCTGGAGACGGCGTGCATTCCCGAGGGCCGGGCGAGCCGGCTGCTCCTGGCCGCCGGGCTGCGCAACCTGGGCGCCGACCGCGTGATCGCCCGCATCGCGCGCGCGGCGCCGGGGAAAGGAAAAGCATGACAACCGATTGGAAACCAACGCTCGCCGATCTCGTGCCGCGCCTGATCGAGGGGCTGTCCAGGTGCGGCGACTGCCCCATTGCCGCCCGGGCCGACAGGGGGCTGTGCCTCTCCGGCCAGCAGGCGGTGCACAACGTCCTGCGCAGGCTGATCGCCGCGCTGTTCCCCGGCTGCCACGAGACGCAGCCGGTCGCCGCCGGCGGGCTCGAGCGCCATCTTCATGAGCGCCTGGCGGCGGTCGCCGAGGATCTGTCCTGTCAGGTCGCGCGCGCATTCGAATACGAGGCGCGCATCAACGGCGGGGCCGATGTCGAGGCGTGCGCGCGCAGGGCCGACGCCGCGGTCGCCAGGCTGCTCGACGCCCTTCCCGAGGTCCAGCGCATGCTGCACATGGACATCGAGGCCGGGTACGAGGGCGATCCGGCCGCGCGCTCGACCATGGAGGTCGTGATGAGCTACCCGGGCTTCTTCGCGATCGCCGTCCACCGCATCGCGCACATCCTCTACCGGGAAGGCGTTCCGCTCGTGCCGCGCGTGATGTCGGAGCACGCGCACTCGCTGACCGGCATCGACATTCATCCCGGCGCCGCGATCGGCCCCGCGTTCTTCATCGACCACGGCACGGGCGTCGTCATCGGCGAGACCGCCGTCATCGGCGCCCGCGTCAAGCTCTACCAGGGCGTGACCCTCGGCGCGATGAGCTTCCCCAAGGACGACCAGGGCCGCCTCATCAAGGGCATCAAGCGCCACCCGAACGTGGGCGACGATGTCATCATCTACGCCGGCGCCACGATTCTCGGCGGCGACACGACGATCGGGGAGCACTCCGTGATCGGCGGCAACGTGTGGCTCACGCACTCCGTGCCGCCGTACTCGACGGTCTACAACCGGCAGCCGCGGCCGCTGATCAAGAACGCGGCCCGTCCCGGGGCGGCCAGCGCGCCTCCTGCCCCCGCGTCTTGCGCGGGGCGCGCTCCCGGGGTACAAGAGACCGAATCGACCGCCCCGACGGGCGGCAGGAAACCCGCGAGGTGACGGCAATGGCGAAGATACTGATCGTGTACTACGAACGCACCGGCAGCACCGAGGCCATGGCCCGCGCCATCGCCGCGGGCGTCACGGTCGGCGGCGGCGAGCCGATCGTCAAGAGGGTCGAGGACACCACGCCCGAGGATCTCAAGGCCGCCGACGGCGTCATCTTCGGGTCCCCGACGTACTACGGGCTCCCCGCGCCGCGAATGCTCGCGCTCTTCGAGGAAAGCGTCCGCTGCCACGGCGACCTCGAGGGCAAGGTCGGCGGCGCCTTCGCCGCGTCGGCGAACGTGGGCGGCGGCAACGAGACCACGGTCATGGCGTTGATCCAGGCGATGCTGGTGCACGGCTTCGTCGTGCCGGGGTCGCCCGCCGGGGACCACTTCGGGCCGGTGAGCGTCGGCGCGCCCGACCGCCGCGTCAAGAGCCAGTGCGGCGAGCACGGCAGGCGCATCGCGGCGCTGGCCGTGAAGCTGCACGGGTAGCCGGAGCGAGCGGCCTCGCCGGAGGACGACTCCCATGGACGCGTTCGCGAAGCTCCACCCGATCCTGCAGGCGCTGCTCGCCACGTGCTTCACGTGGTTCGTCACGGCGCTCGGCGCCTCCGGCGTGTTCTTCACCGCGCAGGTCAATCGCAAGCTGCTCGACGTCATGCTCGGGTTCGCGGCGGGCGTCATGATCGCGGCGAGCTACTGGTCGCTGCTCGCGCCGGCGCTCGAGATGGCGGCGGAGCACGCCATCGGCGCATGGTTCCCGGCGGCCGTGGGTTTCCTGCTGGGCGCCGTCGCGCTGCGCATCGTCGACCGCGTGCTCCCGCACCTCCACCTGGAGGCGCCGGTCGAGAGCGCCGAGGGCATCAAGTCGAACTGGAGCCGCAGCGTGCTCCTGATCCTGGCCATCACGCTCCACAACATTCCCGAGGGCCTGGCCGTCGGGGTGGCCTTCGGCGCCGTGGCGTTCGGGCTGCCCTCGGCGACGCTCGCCGGCGCCGTGGCGCTCGCCGTCGGCATCGGGCTCCAGAACTTCCCCGAGGGGCTCGCCGTCTCGATGCCGCTCAGGCGCGAGGGCCTCTCGCGCCTGCGCTGCTTCTGGTACGGGCAGCTCTCGGCCGCCGTCGAGCCCGTCGCGGGCGTCATCGGCGCGGCGGCCGTGCTCATCGCCCAGCCGCTCCTCCCCTACGCCCTCGCCTTCGCCGCGGGCGCGATGATCTTCGTCGTCGTCGAGGAACTGGTCCCCGAGTCGCAGGCGAGCGGCAACGGGGACCTCGCGACGATGGGCGTCATGGTCGGCTTCACGGCGATGATGATCCTCGATGTGGCGCTGGGGTAGACCACACGGCGTTGCTACGTGATCGAGATCCGCAGCCCGGGAAGGTTCCGATCGAGAAGCCCTGCCTGGGCGACGACTGCAACTACATCGAGAATCGGCGGATCATCGCGGAGGCGGCGGCGGAGCGGCCGGCGCCGCGCCGGCCTCGCCCTCCTTGCTCGCCTTGAGCAGGAGCTCGCCGACCTGCTCCAGCTTGGCGGCCATCTGCCGGTCCCCGGCCTGGTCTCGGGTCTGCAGGTACCGGAGCGTGACGCGGTAGTAGTCTTCGTCGCCTCTGCGCGCTGCCGCGACGCCCTGGATGTAGTATGCCACGGCCGGGGCCCGCTCGGGGTCGACGAGCACCGCCTCGTCCGCCGCCCTCCTGGCCTCGTCCATCTGTCCGAGCAGGACCCGGGCCTGGGCCTTGCTGGCCAGCAGGCGCGACCGGTCGGTGTAGTACGAGTGCCTGACCTCCGAATACTCGTCCTTGGCGTACTCCTCGCACTTCTTGTGATGCTCGATCGCCGCGTCGTACAGGCGCACCGCCTCGGCATACCTGCCCTCCTTCATGGCCGCGTTGGCGGCCATGGCGTTGTCGCGGTACATCCGGGAGTCCACGGGCTCCGTGCTGCACCCGGCGGCGACCAGCGCCAACACCCCGAAGAACGCCGCTGCGATACGCATCTCGTCCGCTCCTCTCGTTCCGCCGCCGAGCCATCGCCCACCGCAGGATATCTCGTTGGCGTCATCTTCATCCGCGATCATAATCGGCAACTCCCCGGCCGTCAAACGACCCGCGAACGACCGGCGCGGGAAATCTCGAAACGCGGCGGCCGAGCCGCACGAATCCGGCGGAGCAGGATGAAAACGAGATCCCTCCTTGCTGCGCTTCCGGGCTGCATGGGGAGCCTGAACGTCGACGCCCTTCCCGAATCGCAGGCCAACGGCAACGGGGACCTGGCGACGATGGGCGTCATGGTCGGCTTCACGGTGATGATGATTCTCGACGTGGCGCTGGGGT
>JBFZCA010000096.1:0-2546 GCA_041308205.1 Planctomycetota bacterium
CGCCGAGGATCTGCCGCACGAGCCCGGCGATCTCGCCGGCGCGCTGCCGCATCGCGGCGGCCGGCGGCTGCTCGCCGCCGGCGAACGCATCGCGCACGGCGTATCCCCCCTCGAGCCGCGCGTCGGCGGCATCGTCCCACTCGCAGAGGACGACGGTCATGCCTTCAAGCGGCCGCCCATCGGCGTCGACGACCACGCCTGACACCGTCGCCGTGCGCAATCCGAGCGTCACCATCCCGGGACGCGGCTCGCGCGCCGGATGGGATTCGACCGCGCCGGAGACGCTCGCGGCCTCGGCGGCGACGGCGATCGGCGCCGAGCCGTACCCCCGCGGTCCCGACGCAACCAGCGCGGCCGCACAGCCCGCAACCGCGCAAGCCCCGCACACGCTCAGCAGGCAGGTTGACCCTCGCATCGTCGGATTGCACCTCCCGTGCGTGTAACCCCGGCGACGGCCCCAGGTGGCGCCTGCGCGGAGCCGTGCGGGCGGAGGCTGGCCGCCTCCGGCACTCCCGCCGCGCTCATCGCGACGTGTCCGGCAGCTCCAGCTCCACCTGCAGCGAGCTCAGGAGCGTGCGTATGTCCCGTTCGATGGCGTTCACGTTGATCACGTTCTCGAGCACGATCGCCGTCTCCTCCGAGGCGGGGAACAGCATTATGCGGCCGCATCGGAGCAGGGCGTATTCGAACACGTCGTTGATCTCCATCGTCGTCTTCAGGTTCGGCGAGGGGAAACGCCGGACCTGTCCGAGAAACCCGGTGTGGTGCACGATCTCGTTGTGCTTGACCTCCCAGTAGTTGAACCGGGTGTTCGCGAGCACGCCGATGAAGATCAGCGCCAGGTACACGAAGAGCCCCAGATAGAACTCCGTGCTCGCCGAGAACCGGCGATTCAGGATGAACTCGCGCAGGTACTGGATGATCGGCCAGCGCTCGCCGAGCCACAGCGACAGAAACACCAGCGCCAGGACCCCCAGACCGATCGTCAGGGTCTTCATGCGGGTGAACTCGAACGAGAACACGAGCAGGTTGAGCCCGAACACCGTGAAGAACACGAGCCCGAGCACTTGATCCCGTTCCGGCGACGGCGCGCCCGCGGACGCCTGAATGCTGCCGCACACGAGCGCGCACAGCGCGATGGGATAGAGCAACACGACCTTGGGGTAGGGCCGCACGATCACGCGATCGATGTCCTTGACCTTCGTCCGTCCTTCTCGCACCGATAGTTCCTCCCGGCCGGGCGGGCCGCGCCGGCCTCGCGCGCACGCGGCACGACGCCCGCCACAGGCCGTATTCTCGCGGTCCGCAGCCTCTTTTGCAATACGCCTGCGACGCGCGCGCGCACCGGCGGCCGCCGCCGCGATTCGTTCGGATAGTCTTCCCGGCGTTTGGCAAGGCTTTTGCTAAGGGGGAAGGCCATGAACGTGGAAACGAAGCTCGTGCCGGCGCCCGGCGAGCAACCGCCGGCTGCTCCGATGCTCCCGCCGCCCGACGCGCCCGCGGCGACGCTCCCGGCAAGCTCGCCGGGCATGCGTCCGCATCCCGAACGGCGTTCCGCGGCGATACGACTGTTGCTGGGAAGGAATGCGGCGCGCGCCCGCGCATTCCCCGCGTCGCTGCCCGCCATCCTCGTTGCCTTCGCAGGGGGCATCGCCTGCGCCGACGGCATGCCCTGGACCGCGTCCGCCTGCGCCTTCACCGCCTGTTTCCTCTGGGCCGCGTGCGCCCGGCGCTTGTCCGTCCTCATGCCCGCGCTCCTCTTCTTCGCCCTCGGGGCCTGGCGGAGCGGAAGCCTTCCCGCACGGCTGCCTCCGCCCGTGCGCGAGCCGTATCCCGCCGCCGTGCAGGGCACGGTGCTCGATCCGCCCGTACGGGATGTCGAACGACCCCTCTGGCGTTTCAGCATCTGGACGGGCGGCGTCCGCGTCGACGTGCGCGCCCCGTTCCCGCCGGGCCTGGGCGAGGGCGACCGCGTCCGGCTGATCGCCGCCTTCGCGCCGCACTGGTACGTCGGGAACCCGGGAGACGCCGCGCGCTTCGCACAGCAGCGCACCCAGTGGCGTTGCGGCTCGTTGACCATCGAGGCTCCCCGGCAGATCGAGCTGCTTGCGCGCGCGGGCGCACCGGCGCCGCTGGTGACCGCGGCGGCCCGCACGGCGATCCAGCGGCTCTTCCCGCCGTCTCTCGAGGGGCTGGCGCTGGGGCTCTTTCTCGGCGACCGGCGCGGCATACCGCGGCGTCAGCTCGACGAGTTCACGCGCGCGGGCACGGCCCATCTCCTCGCCATAAGCGGCCTCAACGTGGCCCTCATCGCGTCCGCCATCTACTTCTTCGCCCTCCGCATCCTGGGACCGGGCCTGCGCGGTCGGCGCGCCTGGGGCCAGCGCCTCGCGCTCGCCGTGAGCGTGTCGGGCGCCTTGTGCTACGCGGTGCTCTCCGGGTATTCGCCTTCCGCGGCCCGCGCCGCCGTGGGCATCCTTCTTGCCGCGCTGGTCTTCCTGCTCGGGCGCCGCCCGCGGCCCATGGACCTTCTGTGCGCGGTCGCA
>JBFZCA010000097.1:0-4244 GCA_041308205.1 Planctomycetota bacterium
CGAAACAGGCCGGACAGATCGAGAGCCTATTCAAGCACGGCGCCGAGATGATGCATGTCACGCAGGGAAGCGAGGCTGCGGTTACCGTGAGCGATCTCGAGGCGCCCCGCATGTTCGCGCTCGCCCCGGCCGATGCGCGGGGCGGACAGGTCGCCGCGGCCGCGGGCGCGATGGCGCTCATGGAGCCGGTGTTCTTCACCCCGGCGCAATTGAGAGAGCCCTGGCCGCAGGTGAGCCTCGTGAGAGGCACGGTGCCGTCCGGGCTCTCGCAGGGCGGGTATATCGTCGTCAGGGGATTCGGAGGCCCGGAGATCTGGAGTTTCGAGAGCGCCTCGGGGACGAGGCTTGCGGGCGTTCGGCGGGGCGTTCTCGGGAGCACGGTCGCCCTGCTGTTACAGCTCGGCGACACGAACCGGGCCGGCGCGGCCGAGGCGTCTCGGGATCGGGTCATGCCCTCGGTCTCGGTCGCGGTCGTCCGCGGCGGGCTGTGCGACACCGAGAGCGATGCGCGCGAGGCGGCGCGGAACCTGGGATCGCTCGTCCCGACCATGCAGGTCACGGACGGCGCCGTGACGACGACGCGCCTCAGGGGGCAGATGCGGGGGCAGGCGCCGCCGAACGGCGGCTACGTGCGCGTCGACGATGGGCTGCCCGAGACGCCCGACCGCATCGTCGCCTACATGGCGAACGGGAATCTCGTCCTGGACGAGGCGACGCGCGATCCGCTCTTCACGGGGTGCTTCGGCACCCAGCGCGGGCGCACCGTGCGCGGGAGCCTCATCGACCTCCCATTCCGCTACTTCGACCGCTACGACATCGGGCACGTGACGCCGCACCTCCAGCACTTGACGCGCGCGGTCAGGAAGCCGGGGGCGTACTGGCGGCGCCTGAGTTGGGAGCCGGGCGCGTGGGCCGAGGGCGCCGCACTGCGGAACGGGCCGCCGCCGCTCATCCGCGTGCTCGTTCGATTCGACGGCGAGCCGGTCTGGCAGGACGCCGCCGCGCGGAAAGCGGGCGCGGGGGCCGCGAAGGCGGCCGCGGGCCGCGTCACGATTCTGAGCGATCCGGTGCCGCCCGACGGCTTCGCGCTCGAGGTCGCGGCGGACGAGATCGAGCTCAGGGTGCTCTTCTTCTGGCCCGAGGGCGCCTACGGCCCGCTCGGCCCGGGCCTCTTCTCGGACACGTGGAAGGTCGCCCCGCGCCTGCGGTCGCTCGTCATCGAGTACCAGGACCGGAACGAGGTGCTGCACCGCGAGGAGTGCGTGCAATGAAGGGCCGGCGCAGCGCGTTCACACTGGTCGAGGTGCTCGTCGCGCTCGGCGTGTTCACGGTGCTCGGCTTCGGCGCGACGGCGTTCCTGCTCATGGGGCTTCGGACCTGGCGCGGCGCGGAGGCGCGGCGCGACACGGCCGAGCGCGCCGAGCTCGTGTTCGCGTTCCTGAGGGCCGATCTCCAGTGCATGTACGCGGACGGCGGCAGGGCCCCGGGCCGTGCGGTGTTCTTCTCCGACGAGGACGCGCGCGGCAGGCAGCGGCTGCTTCTGACGCGCACCGTGCCGCCGCCCGGCGCCGATCCGCGCATCGCCGGGGCGGGGCGCACCATGGCCTCGCGCGACGCGATCGACGGCGTGGCGGATCTTGCGAGCCTCCGGCGCGGGCTGCTCAAGGCGCCCGGCGACCTGCTGTGCGTGGCGTACGTGTTCCTCGAGGACGAGCGGCTGTACCGGACGATCGCGACGCCCGAGAAGGGCTACGGGGAGGTGGCGGGCGACTGGACGGCGCGCGGGGCTCAGTTGCTCGCCGAGGGCGTCATGCATCTCGAGCTCAACTTCTGGTCGGATCGGACGACGGCGTGGCGTCCGGCGCCGGAGGGGTTCGGGCCGTCGTACTTCTGGGACTCGACGCAGGGGCTGGGAAAGGAGAAGGCTGCGGGCGAGGAGGGCAAGCGGCGGCGCATCTTCACGGCTGCGGGATCGCTCGATGATCCGGCCGACGACATCTTCCCGCGTCTCGTCGAGGCGCGCATCGTCCTGGGCGCGCCGGCCTCGGCGGGGACCGCGTTCCTCGCCGAGGACATCGAGGCGGATGCGGCGGCGATCGCGGTCGACAACGGGGAAGGTTTGCCCCGGGAGGAAGGCGAGCACTTCGTGAAGCTGGGCCGGGAGTGGATCTCCTACACGCGCATCGCGGGCGTCACGCTCGCCGGCGTCGTTCGCGGCCGGCGGGGAACGCAGCCTGCGCCGCACGAGGCGGGCACGGACGTGCGCACCGGCGTCACGTTCCGCATGGCGGCGCGGCCGCCGTGCGGCCGGGAAGCGTGGATGGAGGGCAGGCCATGAGGTCGGAGGCGCGGCGCCCGAGAGGGTTCACGCTGCTCGAGGTCCTCATCTCGCTCGCGATCCTCACGATCGGGTCGACGTGCATCGTGGCGCTCTTCAGCGCGGCCATGGAGACCTATCGCCGGAGCGAGCTCGAGTTCACGGCGACGAACCTCGGCCTCGAGGTCCTGGACACGGCCGAGGAGATGGTGCTGCACGGCGCGGCGCTGCCCTCGTTCGGGGAGGACCTGAAGAAGCGGATCGGGATCGTGCCCCAGTACATCTACGATATCGCGGCCGAGGAGCAGTCCGACGGGGCGGTGCTTCTCACGGTCTTCATACGCACCGAGACGCGGGGCAAGGGCCGCACCTGGACGTGGCGCCGGACGCTCGTTCGGGGCGCGGAGCCCCGTGTCCTCCCGCTGCCGCGGGAGGCGCCCAAGCGGTACACGTGACGCGAGGCCGGAGGCTGTAGGCTATAGGCTGTAGGTTGTGGGCTCTGAAGACGTTCACCGCCTGTTGATTGCCTTCGCGACCCCCCGGTGCTACAATCGTAGTTTGCGGCTCTGGAAGAGGAGCGATAGGTCGATGTCCGGGCGAAGAGGCGGTTTCAGGCGCTTCGCTCGACATTGCGTTCGAGGTGCATGGTGCTGCAGTTGCGGAGAGACCTTGTCTTGGTTGCGGCTGCCTGCCTGTGGGCGGCGTGGGCGGCCGCGGGGTTCAACCCGCCGGTGACGGTAGGGTCGGGTCTCGGTGCGGTGGGGGATGCGGTCATCGCGATCGACCGGGTGGGCAACGCCTGCATCGTGTTCTCCGCCGACCAGAAGATCTACTTTGCGAACGGTTTCAACGGCTTCGCGGCGCCGTGCTTCGTCGGGAGCGCGGACGTGTCGACGACGCAGGACGGTCCTTCGGTCGACACGGACGGCGCCGGCGTCACCTACGTCGCGTTTCGCGAGAAGGATCCCGCCGACCTGGGCGCGGTCGTCTGGACGAACAACACGGGCGGGCTCTTCAAGAACCCCGTCGCGGTGTCGGAGACCGCCAGCACGGCCATGGAACAGCCGACGATCACGGTTTCCCCGACGGGCGGCATCATCGTCGGGTGGTCGGTGGGAGGGGATGACGGCGCGGGCGACGGCGACATCTTCATGTTCGATTCGCGCAAGACTGATCAGCCGAGCCGCATTCTGGCCGGGAGCGAAGCATCGTTCGCCATCGATGGCAACGGCATCGTGCACGTGGCGTACATACGGGGCGGGGATCTGTACTACAGCAACGGCAGGGGCGGCGATTTTGCGGCCAACGAGATTCGCTTCACCAATTCGCTTGCCCGCGAGCTGATGCCGCAGCTCGCCGTGACGTCGGCCGGCGCGCCGGTCGTCATGTACCTGGCGGAGAGCAGCGGCGTCCTGTCATTGTACGTGACCGACGGGAGCTTCCGCGAGCTGCTGGCCGGGGGCGTGGCTTTCCCCCGCTGCGGCTCGATCGCGGTCGACGACAAGAACATCTATCACGCGGCGTTCGTCGCATCGGACGGGGTGTGGATGCAGCACGGCGTCGTCGGGGTGCAGCGGCAGCGCTCCAAGGTGTGCGATCTGACCGGCGGCGAGGCTCTCATCGCCGTCGCGGTCGATTGGGCCGCGTACGTGCACCTCGTGCTGGTGCGCGCGGGCGTGCTCTCGTACATGAACAACGCGCCCATGCCCGTTGCGGATTTCGAGGTGACGCCGTTCATGGGCACGGTGCCGCTGGAAGTGCAGTTCACGGACAAGTCCCAGGGGCACGTCCTGCAGCGCCGCTGGGAGTTCGGCGACGGCCAGACCGGCCTCGACATCGCGCCGTTGCACACCTACGCGCTCAAGGGCGCCTACACGGTCACGCTGCGCGTCACGGGCACGGGAGGCGTCGTGTCGGAGATCGTCAA
>JBFZCA010000098.1:0-6822 GCA_041308205.1 Planctomycetota bacterium
TGCGTCCTTCATCAAGGTGGATGTTCCCGCCCGCGGCATGCTCAGGGTCGATTCGACGGGAAGCGAGCGCGGCCTCGAGTTCTTCTTTGCGGGCGAGAAGAGCGGGCGCAGGGTGCAGCGCGGGCGCTCGGCCGTGGTGCGCGTCGAACGCGGGGTCTGCCTCGTTCGCGTGCGGCCCCTGGCGCCGCTCAAGGAGCCGCTCAAGTGCACGTTGAGCGCCCGCCTGGAGCCCGTCGATGATGCCGCCGAGCCCAACGATGCGCCGCAGGATGCCTCGCCGCTCGCGCCGGGCGCCTGGCGCACGCTGCTGTTCTTTCCGCGGGACGATGTCGACTACTTCCGCGTGGAGGCCGCGCACGGCGGCGCGTTCGCGTTCGAGGCGCGGGGCGCGGCCGCGGACCTCGCGCCGCGCGTCGATGTGCTCGCCGCGCACGGCGGCGTTCTCGCCGAGGGCGTCGCGCCGGGCGGCGTCTTCACGGTCGGCCCCGGAACGTACCTCGTACGCCTGCACGATGCGGCGGGGCGGGCCGCGCGCGCGCCGTTCGAGGTCAGAATCGCGCCCGCGGGCGGGGGAGGGCGTCCATGAAGGCGGCCTGCGCCCTGGCCGCGGGAGCGGTGCTGTGGGGATTAGCCGGATGCCGCGAGGAGCGCTCGACGATGGCGTGGATGCCGCCGCTCCTCACGGAGCCTGACCTGGAGCGGTACCTTCGCGCCGAGGAGCGCCTCGGCGCCGGCGGCAAGTCGCTCGAAGAGCTGCACAGCTTCCTGGGCGTCGAGCAGCGCGAGGTGACGGTCACGCTGGCCGGCGCGGGGTTCACGCCGCGGCAGTACCTCGAGATGGCGAAAACGGTGTTCCTCGCCCGTCACGGAAGGCGCGTTTTCGTCGAGCTGCCGAAGGAGCGCAGGGTCCTGGCGGCGGCGCTCGCCAAGGAGGAGTGGAGCGGCCCGCAGGCCGCGGCGATCAAGAACGCGCTCCTCGATGAGGCCCGGAGCGACGCCGAGCGTTCGCCGTTCATCGAACGCGTCCTTCAGAACGCCGCGGTGCTGGAAGCGTACGAGGCGCGCGCGCGGAAGGCATCCGCCGGCGCCTCGAAGTGATAGCGCGCGCTGAACAGGCGGCCGCCTCCGCCCGCGCTCTCACGCCAGCAATTCGCTCACTGACCGCTTCACGTTGATGTTGTGGATCACGTGGGCGAAGAGCGGCGCCACCGAGACCTCGTGGTACCACGGGTGCGCGGCCATGAACTGCGGGCCGCGGAAGACCGCGTCCGTGCCTATGAAGCCGTCGAACAGGCCCTCCTCGCGGGCCTTGTCGAACTTCTCGTAGGCCTTGCCGCTCAGGAAGGGCAGCGTGCACGCGAAGAAGATCTTCTCGGCGCCCTTCTCCTTGCACAGGCGCGCGGCGTTGAGCAGCGTGCCGCCCGTCGCGACGAGATCGTCGCCCATGAAGACGTTCTTGCCGCGCACGTCGCCGACGAGGCTCATCTTCTTGATGGTCGAGGGCTGCTCGTAGTTGCGCTCCTTGTCGACGATCGCCAGGCCGGTCCCGAGCGAGCTCGAGTACGTTCGGCCGCGGTCGGCGCTGCCCACGTCGGGGGCGACGACGATCATGTTGGGAACGGCGAGGTTCTGGCGGAAGTAGGACGTGATCACGCGATGGGCGTGGAGGTTCTCGAGGTGCGCGCGCCAGAGGAAGCCCTCGATGGCCTCGGCGTGAATGTCGATCGTGATGATGCGGTTGGCGCCCGAGGCTTCCAGGAAGCGCGCCACCTGCTGGGCGGTGATGCTCTCGCGCGCCTTCTTGCGCTCCTGGCGCGCATACGGGAACTGGGGCAGGACGGCGGTCACCGAGGCCGCGTCGGAGTTGTAGGCGGCGTTGACGGCGGTGCAGACGGCCATCAGGTTGTCGTTGACGCTCCGCTCGGGCGCCATGGGATCGTCGATGCACTGCACGACGTAGATGTCCTGGCCGCGGACGTTGTCGTTGATGACGGTCTTGATCTCGCGGTTGGCGAAGATGACCTCGTCGCTCGACGTGAACTGGAACCGGTCCAGGCTCTGGTCCTGGGAGTAGATCTTGTCGAGTTCGTCGATGATGCGCTTGGTGAACTCCAACCCCGAGCGGCAGGCGATAAGGCACAGTCTTCCGCGTGTGATCATCGGCAGGCCTCCAACGTGGTTTGTGGTATGGTAGGGCGGGGCGCGCGCACCATCAAGCCCTCGCGGGCCCGCGCGTCGCGGGCGAGGCTTGACCGGCGCAGGGGCAGGGGGCAGGATGGAGCCGGCGATGAACCCGCCCGGCGCTCCGGGACGGGGCCGCCGGAGGAGAACGAGCCATGCGCGCAGCAATCGCGTGCGCCGTTGCGTTGGTCGTTGCAGGGTGCGCCGCGCCGGCGCACATGACGCCGGAAGGCTATCTGGGCCTTGCCGACGACGACGAGTATCCCGAGGGCCGGGGCGCGCTTGCCGCGCACGTTGCCGAGGCGGGCTACTACGCCGTGTCGGAGGTCGAGATCGCGCCGTACGAGGACTACGCCGCGGCCGCGGCCGAAGGGCGCGTCAAGTACGAGGCCGCGGCGGGCCCCGTGATCTACTACAGCGTCGAGGCGGACCTCGACCTCGCGCCGACGCCGAATGTGCGCGAGTGGGTGAGGATCCTGGAGCGGAAGAAGACAACGCGGCCGTAGACGCGGCCTGGCCCGGGGCCGCATGGCGTCCGCGGCCGCCGGCGCAGGGAGGATGGCATGAAGAAGATATGCATTCCGCTTGCCGACGGCTTCGAGGAGATCGAGGCGGTGACGCTCATCGATGTCCTGCGGCGGGCGGGCTTCGCCGTGACGACGTGCGGCCTGAGCGGTCTCCAGGCGAAGGGAGCCCACGGCATCGCGGTCGCCGCGGATACGACGATCGACGAGGCGCTCGCCGGCGCCTGGGACATGGTCGTCCTGCCGGGCGGCATGCCCGGCGCGACGACCCTCAGGGACGATGCGCGCGTCGGGAAGCTGCTCGAGAAGACCGCCGGGGCGGGCGGCTGCGTGGGCGCGATCTGCGCCGCGCCCATCGCGCTCGCGCGCTTCGGGCTCCTCGCAGGCAAGAAGGCGACAAGCTACCCCGGCTTCGCCGGCGAGATGGCGGGCGCCGACTATCGCGAGGACCGCGTCGTCTGCGACGGCAAGGTGATGACGAGCCGCGGGCCGGGAACGGCCATGGAATTCGCGCTCGCGATCACGGCGGAGCTCGCCGGCCGCGCCAAGGCCGACGAGCTCAAGGCGCAGATGCTGGCGCGGTGAGCTCCTGCCGCTCGGCGGCGGCGAGGGACGCGGCCGCTACGCGGGCTGCCGGACCTCGAGTCGCACTCCGACCGCGCTCGCGTAGCGCGCAAGGGTGCTCAGCGTGGGGCTGTGCGTTCCCGCTTCGAGCCGGACTATCGCGGGCTGGGGCATGCCGATCCGGCGTGCCACCTCGACCTGGGAAAGCCCTGCCGTCTGCCGGGCCCGAATCAACGAGCGCAGCACCGCCCGCGCCAGACTCCTCGCGGCCGCATCAACGCTCGCAATGCCCCTGCCTTCTTTCCGGGCCCTCCGGAGGAGCGTGCCGATGCGTGCGCGGTCGGCTTCGACTGCGGCGGCGACAGCGTCATCGCACCGGCGCCGGATCTGCGTCCGCGTGTCCTCCTCGACCCACATGCCGTGCTTCTTGCTCCAGCGCATGCCGTGGTGCGGGGGGCTGCTCCTGTCGCGACGATGCATCGCAACTCCCTCCATCATGTCAGAACGCGGTGATGACGAACACGATCTCGGCGCCTTCGGCCGCCTGCCACGCATCATCATCGTAACGCCACACAACGAAGATGAGACGCCCGGATGGCGTCGGTCCGATCGTCTCGTACGAGCCGTCATCCCGCTCTTGATGGACGCCCAGACAGTGTTCGAAGGCGTATTCGACGTCCTCGCGGCCGAGACGGTGCGCCGCGATCTTGTCGAGATTCCACTCGATCCACTTGAACCGCCGTCGCACGCGTCGCCTCCTGAGTATCGGATTATATACCATATTTGTTATAGCTGCAATCGTGTCGCCGGCAGCCTTCGGGTGTGGCGGCCCGTGGGGCAGCGGCTGGACCGCCGGCCGCGCCAAGGCCGACGAGCTCAAGGCGCAGATGCTGGCGCGGTGAGCTCCTGCCGCTCGGCGGCGGCGAGGGACGCGTCCACGAGCTCGGATACGGGGAGGGCCTTCTCGGCGTCGTCCAGCTCCGCCGCGGTCGAGCGCGTGGCCGGGTGCGGCGGCACGAGGTAGCCGCAGCAGTCCTCGTGGCGCTCGATGCTGACCTCGTAGGTGCCGATCGCCCGGGCCTCGCCAATGATCTCCTTCTTGTCGTAGCCGACGAGCGGACGGAGGACCGGCAGGGAGACCGCGGCCGCGACGGCGGCCATGTTCTCGATCGTCTGCGAGGCGACCTGGCCGAGCGCCTCGCCCGTGACGAGCGCCTGCGCGCCCTCGCGCGCCGCGATGCGCTCGGCGAGCCTGAGCATGAACCGGCGGTAGAGAAGCACCCGCAGCTCCTCGGGGCACTCGCCGATGATGCGCTGCTGAATCTCGGCGAGCGGCACCTGCCAGAAGGGATGCGCGCCCTGGCCGCGGAGCAGGATCTCGGCGAGCCGGCGGGCCTTCTCCTGGCCCGCCTTCGTCGTGTAGGGGAAGCCGTGGCAGTGGACGAACACGGGCAGGGCGCCGCGGCGCATCATGCGGTACGCGGCGACCGGCGAATCGATGCCGCCCGACAGCAGGCACGCGACCTTGCCGCTCGCGCCGAGCGGCAGCCCTCCGCGTCCCGGAACATGCTCCCAGGACACGAGGGCGCGCGTCCCGATGAGGCTGACATGCAGCGTCACGGCGGGATTCTCGAGGTCGACGCGCCAGCGCCTGGCCTCGAGGATCTTCGCGCCGAGCAGGCGGTTGATCTCGGGGCTCGTCATCGGGAACGTCTTGTCCGCCCGGCGCGCCCGCACGGCGAAGGAGAGCCCCTCGTTCTCGGGAAGGAACGCGAGCGCGGTGCGCGCGATCGCATCGAGATCGCACTCCGCGTGCCACACGCGGCCGAAGTGGGCGATCCCGAAGACGCGGCCGAGGGCCTGCGCGGCGCGGTCCCAGGCGGCCTCGTCGTCGATCTCGAGGAGCAGCCGCCCGACGAACGTCCGCACGCGCACGGCGGCCGCCCCCGCCAGGGCGGTCCTGACGGCCGCCTTGAGCTTATGCTCGAAGAACGGGCGGTTCTTGCCCTTGAGGCCGATCTCGTCGTAGTAGACCGCGATCCTGAGGCTCATCCTCGCGGAATTCTATCACCTTTCCGGGGGCCGCGCCGCAGCGCTGTCGCGCAACGCTCCGGCGCGGCGCGTGGCGCCGGCCGCGCCGCGCGCGTACAATGCCGGGCGGTGTCACCGACAATGGCGCAGTACGAGTACCTCGATCACACGGCCGACATTGCCATCCGCGCATGGGGGGAGAGCCCGGCCGCGGCGCTCGCCGCGATGACGGAGGGGCTGCTCGCGCTCATCTACGAGGGGCGGCCGGTCGCCTCGCGCGAGACGCGGTGCGTGTCGGCGGGCGGCGATGCTCCCGACGAGCGCATCGTCAACTACTTCAACGAGCTTCTCTTCCTGATCGAGGGCGAGCGCTGGCTCCCGCGCGGCGTCGAGGACATCGCCGCCGGGCCCGATCGCATCGAGGCGCTGCTCTCGGGCGAGCCCTTCGATCCCGCGCGCCACGCGCTCGCGGGCGAGATCAAGGCCGCAACCTACCACGACTTTTCTCTTCGCGAGGCGGAAGGGCGCTGGGAGCTCCGCATGGTCTTCGACGTGTGAGGGGCCGGCGCCCGCGCTATAATGGGATTCACCCGCGTTCTCTGCCCATGCAATCCGCACGCCGCAAGGAGCGACGCATGATGATTCGAACCGCGCTTGCCGCCGCCGCACTGGCATGCGGCCTCGCCGGTGGAAACGACTGGCCGCAGTGGGGCGGCAACGATCCGGGCCGCAACATGGTCTCGCCGGAGAAGAACCTGCCCGCGTCCTTCCAGCCCGGGCAGAAGCAGACCGATGGCACCGGCATCGATCAGGCGACGACGAAGAACGTCCGCTGGACCGCGCGGCTCGGCTCGTACATCTACGGCAACCCGACGGTGGCGGGCGGTAAGGTGTTCGCGGGGACGGATGACACGCTCCTTGCCGGCGACCGGCGCTTCCAGCGCTCGCGCGGCGGGATGGTGCACTGCCTGGACGAGGCCACCGGGGCGACGCTCTGGCGGCTGGTCGTGCCCCGCCGGCCCCCCGAGCGCCTGCCGAAGGAGGAGCACTTCAGCCAGCAGCATTTCGGCACCTGCTCATCGCCCGCGGTCGCGGACGGCCGCGTCTTCCTGATGACGGGCGCGTGCGAGATCGTCTGCCTCGACGTCGACGGGCTTGCGGACGGCAACGATGGCCCCTTCATGAACGAGGGGCAGTACATGGCCGGGGCGGGGAAGAAGCCGGTGATGCTGGAGCCCACGGATGCGGACGTCCTGTGGGTGTTCGACATCGTCGACGAACTAGGCGTGTGTCCCCACGATGCCGCGAGCTGCTCGCCGCTCATCGATGGGCGCTTCCTGTACTGCGTCACGAGCAACGGCGTCGAGGAGCAGCACACGCACTGCCCGCGTCCCGATGCGCCGAGCTTCTTCTGCCTCGAGACGCAGATGGGGCGCCTGTGCGCGGTCGACGCGGAGCGCATGGGGCGGCGGCTCTGGCACTGCCTGTGGAGCCCGCCGTCGATGGGGGTCGTCAACGGCCG
>JBFZCA010000099.1:0-2942 GCA_041308205.1 Planctomycetota bacterium
CGGCATCACTTCGTGATCTTCTGGAGATCCGCCGCAACCTGGGCCTGCCAGCGCACGGCGTCCGCGAGGTCGAAGATGCGCAGCGGCTTCATCGCCGCGGGAAGCGCGTGCGGCGACTCGAGGAGCAGCGCCACCCGGCTCTGGCCGAGACGGCTCGCGAGGCAGCCCGCCGCGAACGCGGCCGCGGGGGCCATGCCGTTGGACGAGGCCGGCGGCGCGATCACGATCCCGTAGCGCAGCGTCGCGAGCGTCATGATTCTCGCCAGAAGGTCGGCGTCCTCCTCGACCACCAGCGCCTCCAGGTTGCCCTTCGCCAGCACCGCCGCGGCGCTCTCGGCCGCCGCGGCATCGCGCGCCCACACGATGCCGGCGAGCGTGCGCAGCGTCTTCGCGAGCGCGCCCTGCTCGCGCGCCGCCTCTTCCTTCTGCTTCAGGTGCTTGTCGATGACCTTGAGCTCGCGATGCAGGTTGGCCACGACCTGCGTGAGATAGTAGGACGGATCGGTGTCGAAGTTCGTCATGATCCTGCGGTGCGCGCCCGCGATCTCCTTGAGCTCGGCCGACGCCGCGCCGTAGATCGCCGCGAATGCCTCGCGCGCCCCGCGCGTCCAGGCCTCGCAGGTTTCCCGTACGACGGGTTGGTGCTTGAGAATGCCGTTGCCGCGTTCGTGCAGGTCCTTGAGCGCCATGAAGGCTTCGGCGTTGTCCATCGAGCGTCCTCTTTCGCAGGCCGGTTGCGGAATCGCGCGGTGCACGCGCCGGGCGGGCTCTTACAATGCCCGCGTCGGCGGCGTAGCATGATGGGTCGCGCGGCGGCATCGGCGGAAGGCCGTGCGGCGCCGGCGCACGTTCCCGGCATGCCCGCGCGCCGCGCTGCACGTCCCGCATCATACGCGACGCGGCGCGGTCGGCGCAACCTTCGGCCCCGGCCGCCGCCAAGGAGCCCCATGGACTGGATCGATGTGACGCTGCCCCTGAGCGCCTCGCTGCCCGCGTGGCCCGGCGATGACCCCTTCACGTATCGGGAAACGCTCACGCTCCGCGCGGGCGACGGCTCCAACTGCGCGAGCATCGCCCTCGGCGTCCATTGCGGGACGCACCTCGACGCGCCGTATCACTACATCGACGGCGGGACGACGGTCGATTGCATCGACCCGGAGATCCTCATCGGGTCCTGCCTCGTCATCGCCCTGCCCGAGGCGGGCCCGCGCATCGAGCGCGCCGATCTGGCCGGCAAGGTCCCGCGCGGCACGCGCCGGCTGCTCGTGAAGACCCGCAACGGCGCCCTGCTGCGCGACGGCGTGTTTCACGAGGACTACACGGCCTTCTCGCGCGAGGCCGCCGCATGGCTCGCCGGGCGCGGCGTCAGGCTGCTCGGCATCGATTACTTCTCGATCGCGCCCTTCGCCGATCCGCGGCCGGTCCACCTGGCCATCCTCGGGGCGGGCGGCGCGGCCCTGGAGGGCGTCGATCTTGCCGGCGTGGATCCCGGCGCCTACGAGATTCTCTGTCTCCCGCTCAGGATCGCGGGTTCGGGCGGCGCGCCCGCGCGCGTGTTCCTCCGGCGGACGGCGCCCGCAGCGGCGGCCGCGGCTCCCGACATTGCCCTCCGCCCCCGACATGCGTAAGATACTGGCGAGAAGAAAGGCAGGTGCAGCGATGCGGTGCTTCGCGTGCGCGCTCGTGATCGTCTTCCTGGCCGGGGCGGCGCTGGGCCCGGGGGCCGGGGAGACTCCCGCCGGCGTCGTCGACGTCAACCAGGTCTTCGAGAAGAGCGCCAAGTGGCAGGCCATGGAGAAGATCCTGGAGGCCCGCAGGGCGTCGTACCAGCAGGAGATCGATGCGCTCGCGCAGGAAGTCGACAAGCTCCGGGAAGAGCTCGAGAAGACGGCGGCCGGCTCGGCGGAGTTCACGCGCCTGCAGGCCGAGCTCATAAAGAAGGAGGCGTATCTGGGCTCGACGTCGCAGCAATACGACCTCGAGCTCGGCCGCGCCGATACGGTCAACTACGACGGTTTCACGGCCGAGCTGGATGCGGCGATCGCGGACCTGGCCAAGGAATCGGGCCTGGCGCTCGTCATCCAGCGCACGCTGGAGACATCCGAGGGGCAGTGGCGCAGCGTCCTGTACGCCGATCCGCGCGCGGATCTGACGGCGCGCGTCATCGACCGCCTCAATGCCAAGCATACGCGGGAGACGAAGTGAGCGGCGCGCGCGGCCGCGAACGCGGCGCGCGCGAGCACGAACGATCTTGACTCCCGGCGCGCGGCGCCGGGATGCGATAACGAGGAGGCGCAGTGAGGGTCCTACTGCTCCGGCCGCCCGCGGGCGGCCGCCGGCGGCTCGTCGACATGGGCGCGGGGCATCGCCCGTATCCGCTGCATCTGGCCTGCCTGGCGGCCGGCCTGCGGGAGATCGGCGTCACCGTGGAGTTTCTCGACTGCCCCCGCCTGGACTACGATGCGCACGCGGCCTCGGGCGCGGTGTTCATGTTCCACCCCGACGTGATCTACGCGGAGCTGCTCCCGCGCGAGGCCCGCCCGCAGCTCGTCTTCCTCGCGGGCATCAAGAACTTCAGCGCGGCGCGCATCGTCCTCGGGGGCCCGTACGCGTCGCTCTGCGCGCGGCCGATTCTCGCATCGTTCCCTACGATCGACGCTCTCATCCTCGGCGAGCCCGATCTCGCCCTCGTCGAGCTCGTGAGCCTCTGGTACGAGGGCCTTCCCGCCGTGAAGGTCCGCGGCGTCGCCACGCCGGGCACCGCGCGCGTCATCGAGGGGCCGCCGCGCCCGCCGATCGACGATCTGGACAGCCTGCCGGCGCCCGACCGCACGATCGTGCCGTTCCTGGCCTACCAGGCGGGCTGCCTGCGCCGCCGGCCGGTCGCCTCGGTCGCGGGGATGCGCGGCTGCCCGCGGCAATGCCGCTTCTGCCGGCGCGAC
>JBFZCA010000100.1:0-13691 GCA_041308205.1 Planctomycetota bacterium
GGGAAATCGGTGACTGTCCCCGGATAACGCAGGTCAGGGAGTGGGCGCGCGACTACCAAGAAGCCCACGAATGCCTGGAGAAGGTGTCCGGCGAGTGTGTCAAACGCCTCCAGGCCGCGAAAGAAAAGCGCACCGGACGAGGGAGTCATCGCCCATGATGCGGAGATTCTGCGCGTACATCGAGAAGGTCTTCGACTTCAGCCGCCACGTGTCCGGACTCGTGGATGCGCGTCAGCGCCCGCGGATTACGACCGCGGCCATCTGGCTCAGCGGCTTTCTCATGGCTGTCATGAGGGCCGGCAGCCTCAATGCCATCGCCGGCGTCCTTCGGGTTCCCCATCACTTCGAGTCCTTGATCGGCTCCCGGAAACCCAGCGCGGACACGATCGCACGCGTGTTTGCCCGCATGGCTGCCGCAGCGCTTCGTGGGTTGCTGTGTGTGGTCAACCACCAGCTCAAACGCAACAAGCTGCTCACGCTCAGGTGGCCTTTGCGCTTCGCGGCCCTCGATGGGCATGAGTTTTTTTCCCTCACGAAAGCGTTGCTGCCCGCAGTGCTGCCAGCGCCGCTCCGAGTCTTGCACACCCAAGAATCCATCACAAAGCGGCAGTGTCGCAATGGCAGTCGGCAGGTGCGCAAAGAGTGCCACCAGTGGTATTGGGCAACAACGATCTCCCAATCGCGGCTGCCTGCCGAGGCCCTTTGGGAAGCTGCTCACGCCCGATGGGAGATCGAGAACGATCTGTTCCACAACATGTCCACGTATTGGTCGCTCGACCACTGCTACACCCATGAACCGACGGCCATCGTGAACTTCATCCTGACGCTCTTCCTGGCGTTCCTGCTCGTCCAGACCTTCTATCACCGGAACCTGAAGCCCTTGTTGCGGGCGCGGTTTACGGTGATCGGGTTAACCGATGAGCTCCGCATCGGCCTGGGTACTCTCGGGCCCGGCTGCGTCTGGGTAATCACGCCTTCTCTCCCCGGCCCGTAAACTCTCCGCTCCCGAATAGCTGCGACAGGCCGAGGTTTCGCCAGCCCTCCGGCTCGCGGTACGCCTCCAGCCCGAAACGCGAGACCTCCGGCCCCTTCAACGCGCGTGCGAAAGTCCTCGACGCCTTCTTCGGGCCCTCCTTTTCGGGCAAAACGGGACCTTGCGTCCCTCCCAACACCATTCCAGCGCCCTCGAACACTCCCCGATGCGGAACTCCTGGCGCCACGCCCCGCTCGTTGACCGTGCCCGCCCCGTCGTGTAGGATCGATCGTCATGACGCGGAGCGACGGGATTTCCACAGGCAAGTGTCCGTGGCTTTGGGATGAAGAGATGGATGCGCCCACCTTCGAGCGCATCCTGCGGGGCGAGACGGCCCTGCCGGGCCGCGACTGGAAGTGGGCGCTCGTGCGCCTCATCGAATACGCGCCGTACGACGAGTTGCGGCGGCTCCTGCCGCGCGAGCTTTTCCTGGCACGGTGGCCCGAGGCGGCGCCCCTTGTCCGCTCAGCGGCCTGCCGCGAGGGCATGGACTACCTGCACCGCTACCTGCAGCGGCAATCCCGATCGGCATAGGCCTGGGCGGAGGAACGCATGGACGCGCGCTGGAGCGAGTTGTACGCCCTTCAGGATCGCGTGCTCGGCGTGCTCAGGGAGGTGGATCAAGGGTTCTACCTCACCGGCGGCACCGCACTGTCGCGAGGATTCTACGAGCACCGGCTCTCCGAGGATCTCGATTTCTTCGTCAACGACCGCGAGGAGTTCGCGCTCTGGCTCGATCGCTGCTTTCGCGCGCTGACCGATGCGGCATCCATGGCCGGGCACGCGGTCCGGGTCGTGCGGCGGGACGCGCGGTTCGGCCGCCTGACGGTGGGCGGCGCGGCGGAGCTCAAGCTCGAATTCGTGAACGATGTACCCTCGCGCGCGGGAGAGCCGACGATGCATCCGATCCTGGGGCGGCTCGACACGCGCGAGAACATCCTGGCCAACAAGATCACGGCCCTCATCGATCGCGCCGCGCCGAAGGATCTCGCGGACATCTACTGGCTCTGCTGTCGCGACAGCCTGGATCTGAGCCGCGCGCTTGGCGACGCGGCGGGCAAGGCGGCGGGTGTTTTCCCTCCATTGCTGGCCAAGCGCATCGAGGAGACGGCCGCGCCGGGAGTGCCGGCCGTCATCTGGATCACACCCCCGCGCGAGGACGAGTTCCGCGCCGGGATCGATGCCTTGATACGCCAGATGCTTCGTCTCTAGCAATTCCGAGCAATTCCGGGGACAGTCACCGATTTCCGAAGGAAATCGGTGACTGTCCCCGGAATACGCGTCATCGTCCCCGGATATAGGCGTCGATCGCCGCGGCCGCCTTCTTGCCCGCCCCCATGGCCTCGATCACGGTCGCGGCGCCCGTGACTATGTCGCCGCCCGCGAAGACGCCCGGCACGTTGGTCATCAGGTTCTCGCCGACCAGGATGTGGCCGTGGTTGTCGACCTTGAGCTCCGGCCACGACTTCGATAAGAGCGGGTTGGCGCCGTTGCCGATGGCGCAGATGATCTGATCGATCTCGATCACGTGCTCGCTGCCCTTGACCGGCACGGGACGCCTGCGGCCCGAGGCGTCGGGCTCGCCGAGCTCCATGACGATGCACTCGACGCCCGCGACCCACCCTTCCGGATCGCCTATGACGCGCGTCGGGTTCGTCAGCTCCTTGAGCTCGACGCCCTCCTGGAGCGCATGCTCGATCTCCTCGGCCCTGGCCGGCATCTCATTGCGCGTCCTGCGGTAGATCAGGTAGACGTTCTCCGCGCCGAGCCTGAGCGCCGAGCGCGCCGAGTCCATGGCGACGTTGCCGCCGCCCACGACGGCCACGTTGCGGCCGACCAGGACCGGCGTCTCGTACTCGGGGAACTTGTAGGCCTTCATCAGGTTGACGCGCGTCAGGAACTCGTTCGAGGAGTAGACGCCCTTCAGGTTCTCGCCGGGAATGTCGAGGAAGTAGGGCAGCCCCGCCCCCGTGCCGATGAACGCGGCCGAGAAGCCCTCCCGGAGGAGGAGCGGCACGGTCAGCGCCGCGCCGATCGGCTGGTTGCACTTGAACTGGACGCCGAGGTCCTCGAGGAGCTCGCACTCCCTGTGCACGATCTCCTTGGGCAGCCGGAACTGCGGAATGCCGTAGACGAGAACGCCGCCCGGGGAGTGCAGGGCCTCGAAGATCGTCACGCCGTAGCCCCTGAGCGCGAGGTCCGCGCCGGCGGTCAGGCCCGCCGGACCCGCGCCGATGACGGCGACGCGCGTCCCCTTGGATGCGGGCTTGCTCTTCGGCTTGATCCTCCCCTGCGCGGCCTCGAAGTCGGCGACGAAGCGTTCGAGGCGCCCGATCGCGATCGGCTGGCCTTTCTTGGCGAGCACGCAGACGACCTCGCACTGCGTCTCCTGCGGGCACACGCGGCCGCAGATGGCGGGCAGGTTGTTGGTCTCGCGGATCTTCCGGGCCGCATCGAGAAAGCGCCCCTGCTGGATGAGCTTGATGAACGCCGGGATGTCGATGTTCACGGGGCAGCCGCCCACGCAGGGCGGCTTCTTGCACTGCAGGCAGCGCATGGCCTCGGCGACCGCCATCTCGGGCGTGTAGCCGAGCGCTACCTCGTTGAAGTTGTGACAGCGCTCGTGCGGGTCCTGCTCGGGCATCGGCACGCGCTCCTTGGCCTTCGCCGGCCGCGGCTCGGCGCGTTTGCGCGCGAAGTGCTCGACCGCCCGCGCCTCCTCCTCTTTGTAGGTGGCGAGGCGCGACAAGAGCAGGCTGAAGTTGACCTTGTGGCCGTCGAACTCGGGGCCGTCGACGCACGTGAACTTCGTCTCGCCGCCCACTTCGACGCGGCAGCCGCCGCACATGCCCGTGCCGTCGACCATGATGGTGTTGAGGCTGACGATGGTCGGGATCGCGGCCGCGCGCGTCGCCTCGGCCACGGCGCGCATCATGACGGCCGGGCCGATCGCGACCACGCGGTCGATTGTCCGGCCGGACGCGATCATGCGCGCGAGCGGCGTCGTGACGAAGCCCTTCTCGCCGTGCGAGCCGTCGTCGGTGACGGCGAAGCACTCGTCGCTCGCCGCCCGCATGCGGTCCTCCCAGAAGAGGAGGTCGCTCGTGCGCGCGCCGATGATGCTCACGACCGTGTTGCCGGCGTTCTTCATGGCGCGCTGAATGGGGTACACCGGCGCGATACCCAGGCCGCCGCCGACGAGCACGACCGTGCCGAAGTTCTTGATCTCGCTGCGGTGGCCGAGGGGGCCCATGACATCGAGCAGGCGGTCGCCGGCATCGAGCGCATCGAGCTTGCGCGTGCCCGCGCCGACAAGCTGGACCACGAGCGCGATCCAGCCCTCCTCGCGGTTGAAGTCCGCGATCGTGAGCGGAATCCTTTCGCCGTGCTCGTGTCCGCGCACGACGACGAACTGCCCCGGTTCGCAGTAGCTCGCCAGGACCGGCACGAACACCTTGAAGCTGACGACGCTCTCGGCAAGCCGCTGCTTCTCGATGATCTTGTTGAGCTCGGTGTCGGGCGTGTCCAGGATCGAGAAGAGCTTGCCGGGCTGGGCGTAGCACGCGGAGTGGGGCGCGTGAGGATGGCTGGGGGAAGCGGCGCTCATGGGGTCTGCTCCTTGCATAATGCCGGGCCGCGCGCGCGGTGCGGCGAAGTTCGTCTCAGCGGCGATCGGCCGGCGCGCGATGCTCGGCGGCGGGCTCCGGTTCATTCAGGAGCTTCCTGACCTCGACGCGGATCTGCTCGGGCCGGACCGGCTTGTCGAGCACCCTGTCGGCCTTGATCCACGACCGGGCCTCGGGCGACTGCGTGCTGAAGGATATGCCGGTCGCGGCCGTCACGGCCGTGAGCATGATCACCGGCGTCTCGGGGTAGAACTTCTTCAGGTGGTGGCAGAGCACGAACCCCGAGTCCTTCTCCTCCATCATGAGGTCGAAGATCGCCAGGTCGGGCCGCACCGTGAGGAGCGTCTCCTCGGCCTCGGCCCGGCTGCCCGCGCTCACGATCTCGTAGCCCTGGCCTTGCAGGGCGAGCGTGAGCTGGTCGACGACATCCGGGTCGTCGTCCACAATCAGGATCCTCTTCTTTGCGCTCATGTTTGTCCTTGTCCGTTCATGTGCATTGCGGGTTCAGGCGCCGAAACGACCATCATAGCAAGACATCGCGCTTGGCGTAATGCGTGTGGAGCAGGCGGTGGCTCGTCTCGCCGAGCGGTTTTCCGAGAAACTCCTCGTAGAGTCTGAGGACCCACTTGTTGCGGTGGCTCACCCGGAGCTGCTCCTCGCGGTCGATCTTGTACAGCGCCTGCATGCGCGACTTGACCGCCTCCATGTCGGCCTTGAGCGGCTGGCCGCCGCCGTTGATGCACCCGCCGGGGCAGGTCATGACCTCGATGAAGTGCAGGTCCTTGCGGCCCGCCTTGAGCTGGTCGAGGAGCTTGCGCGCCTGCCCGAGGCCGCTCACGACCGCGGCGCCGACGTCCAGGCCGTCGATGTTCAGGCGCACCTCCTTGCAGCCCTGGAGGCCGCGGACCGGCTGGATCTTGAGCTCGGGGTACTCCTTGCCCGTGATCAGGAAGTAGGCCGAGCGCACGGCCGCCTCCATGACGCCGCCGCTCGCGCCGAAGATCTTGCCCGCGCTCGAGCGCTCGCCGAAGGGCGTATCGGCCGCCTCGGGCTCCACCGCCGCGAGGTCCACGCCGAACATGCGCAGGAGCTGTCCGAGCTCGCGGGTCGTCAGGACGTAGTCGACGTCGGGGATGTGCCCGGGCGCCATCTCGGGCCGCGAGCACTCGAACTTCTTGGCCGTGCACGGCATGATCGACACGCTGACGATCTTGGCCGGGTCGACCGCCTCGCGTTGCGCGAAGAAGCTCTTGATGATGGCGCCCATCATCTGCTGCGGGCTCTTGCAGGTCGAGATGTTGGGGATGAACTCGGGATAGAACTCCTCGACGAACTTGATCCAGCCCGGCGAGCAGCTCGTCAGCATGGGCAGGACGCCGCCCGTCTTGATGCGGTGGACGAGCTCCGAGCCCTCCTCCATGATCGTCAGGTCGGCCGTGAAGGACGTGTCGAAGACGCGGTCGAAGCCGATGCGCCTGAGGGCGGCGACCATCTTGCCGTCCAGGTCCGTGCCGGGCTTGACGCCGAACTCCTCGGCGAGGCTCACCGACACGGCGGGGGCGTGCTGGGCGACGACCATCTTGTCCGGGTCCGACAGAGCCGCGACGACGTCCGCAATCGAGCTCGTCTCGCTGAGGGCGCCCGTCGGGCACACGAGCACGCACTGGCCGCAGTTGACGCAGCTCGAAAGATTGAGGCCCGTGTCGAACGCGGTGCCGATGAAGGCGCGCGAGCCGCGGTTGATGAAGTCGATGGCGGAGACGCCCTGCACCTCCTCGCACACGCGCACGCAGCGGCCGCAGAGGATGCACTTGTCCGGGTCGCGCAGGATCGAGGGGCTGGAGACGTCCATCTCGTGCGTCGTCTTCTTGCCGCGGTACAGGCGCTGGCGGATTCCCATCTCCATCGCCAGGCCCTGGAGGTCGCACTTGCCGTTGCGCGAGCAGTACAGGCAGTCGTCGGGGTGGTTGCTCAGGAGGAGCTCCACGTTGGTCTTGCGCGCCTCGAGCACCCTGGGCGATCGAGTGTTGATCTTCATGCCCGGCGCGACCGGGTAGGAGCACGCCGGCGCCAGCGTCGGCGTGCCCTCGACCTCGACCACGCACAGGCGGCAGGCGCCGCTCGGCGGCAGCCCTTCCATGTGGCAGAGCGTGGGCACGTGGATGCCCTCGCGCTTGAGCGCCGTCAGAATCGTCTCGCCTTCGTTGGCCTGGATCGTACGGCCGTCAGCTTCGAACGTGATCATGTTGCACCTTTGTCCTTCTCTTCGGCCTTACTCGGGCTGCGTGAAATCGAGGTCGCACCGGAGGCACCGCCGCGCCTCGCAGTGGGCGGCTTCCTCGCTCACGGCCAGCTCGACCTCCGCGAAGCACTTCGCGCGCGCGGCCACCGGCAGCTCCGGCGAATGCACGCGCTGCGTGGGCTCGGCATCCTCGTCCGGCACCTGGACCGGCTCGACGTACACGGTGGGCAGCACGACCTTGGGCAGCGTCTTCATGAGCTTGCCCTTCAGGAACCGGTCGATCATGAGGGCCGCGTTCTTGCCCGCCGCGATCGCCCCGACGACCGTGCTCGGGCCGGTGACCATGTCGCCGCCCGCGAACACGCCCGGCCGGTCCGTGGCATACGACTCGGGGTTGATCGCCACGGTGTCCCACTTCGTCTTCCTGAGCCCGTCGAGGCCCGCGGTCTCGGCTTCCTCGCTGATGGCCGCGATGAGCGTGTCGAGCTCGACCTCGAACTCGGAGCCCGGTACCGGCACCGGCTTCGCGCGGCCGGATGCGTCGCGCTCCCCGAGGCGGTTGCGGATCAACTTCAGGCCCGTGAGCGCGCCGCCCTTGGAGAGCACCGCGACCGGCGCGACGAGCTCCTCGATCTTCACGCCCTCGTGGAGCGCCGCCTCGATCTCCTCGGCGTAGGCCGGCATCTCCTGGCGAGTTCTGCGGTAGTAGACCGTGACGGTCGCGACGCCCTTCTCCCTGAGCGCCACGCGCGCGGCATCGATGGCCGAGTTGCCGCCGCCGATGATGCCCACGCGGCCCCTGGCCGTCTCCTTGCCGTGGAGGTTGTAGTCCTTGAGGAACGGCACGCCGGGCAGGACGCCCTTGACGTCCTCGCCGGGCACGTCGAGCTTCTTGCTCTGGTGCGCGCCGAGCGCCAGGTACAGCGCCTTGTAGCCGTCCTTGAACAGGCCATCGATCGTCACGTCGCGGCCGAGCGCGGCGCCGTACTTGACCTCGACGTTCTGGTTGAGGAGCGTCGCGATCTCCTTCTCCAGCGTGTCGCGCGGCAGGCGGTACGCGGGAATGGCCGCAACCAGCATGCCGCCCGCCTTGGCCTCGCGCTCGAAGATCGTGACCTTGTTGCCGAGGAGCGACAGGTAGTGCGCGGCGGCCAGGCCCGAGGGGCCGGCGCCGATGACGGCGACCCTCGGCGCGTCCTTGCCGGCCGGAATGACGACCGGCGCGGCGGCGGAAGGATCGACGCGGTCGACGACGAAGCGCTTCAGCGTCCGGATCGCGATCGGCTCGCCGCCCGTCTGCCCCGCGCGGCACGTGCGCTCGCAGGGGTGGTGGCACACGCGGGCGCAGGCCGAGGGGAACGGGTTCGCGGTGCGGATGGCGCGGTAGGCGTCCTGGTACTCGCCGCGCGCGATGTGCGCGACGTAGCGCCAGACCTCGGTGCCGACCGGGCAGCCGTTCTGGCACGGCGCGCCGACAAGCTCCTTGCACGCGCCGGCCGGGCAGCGGCGGTCGAAGATGTGCGCCTCGTACTCGTCGCGGAACCACTTGAGCGTGCTGAGCACCGGGTTCGGCGCGGTCTGTCCCAGGCCGCAGAGGCTGGTCGCCTTGATCGTCTCGCCGAGCTTCTGGAGATACATGATGCCCTGCACGCGCAGGAGCGCGTCGATATCCTCTTCGCGCTTGCGCGGGCGGCACACGGCCTGCAGGATCTCCAGCATGCGCTTCGTGCCCTCGCGGCACGGGATGCACTTGCCGCAGCTCTCGCTCTGGATGAACTCCATGAAGAACTTGGCGAAGTCGACCATGCAGGTGTTCTCGTCGACGACGACCAGGCCGCCCGAGCCCATGATCGTGCCGAAGTTCTTGAGCGCCTCGTAGTCGGTCGGAATGTCGAGGTGCGCCTCGGGGACGCAGCCGCCCGACGGGCCGCCGATCTGGATGGCCTTGCACTTCTTGTTGTTGGGGATGCCGCCGCCGACGTCGAAGACGACCGTGCGCAGCGTCGTGCCCATGGGCACCTCGACCAGGCCCGTGCGCCTGACCATGCCGGAGAGCGCGAACACCTTCGTGCCCTTGCTGCCCTTGGTTCCCATGGCCGAATACCATTCGCCGCCGTGGTACAGGATCAGCGGAAGGTTGGCCAGCGTCTCGACGTTGTTGATGACGGTGGGCTTGCCGAAGAGGCCCTTGACCGCCGGGAAGGGCGGGCGAGGCCGGGGCATGCCGCGGCGGCCCTCGATGGAGTGAATCAGCGCGGTCTCCTCGCCGCACACGAACGCGCCGGCGCCCATCTTGATCACGATGTCGAGGTTGTTGCCGGTGTCCAGGATGTTCCGGCCGAGGAGGCCGTAGGCGCGGGCCTGGGCGATGGCCTCCGTGAGGCGCTTGATCGCGAGCGGGTACTCCGCGCGGATGTAGATGTATGCCTTGGTCGCGCCGATGGCGTACGCCGCGATGATCATGCCCTCGAGCAGCCGGTGCGGATCGCTCTCGCCGACGGCCCTGTCCATGAACGCGCCGGGGTCGCCCTCGTCCGCGTTGCAGATGAGGTACTTCTGGTCGCCGGCCGCCTGGCGCGCGAACTTCCACTTCCTGCCGGTCGGGAAGCCGCCGCCGCCGCGGCCGCGCAGCCCGCTCGCCTCGACGCAGTTGCACACGTCATCCGGCGTCATGGTCTTGAGCGCCTTGGTCGCGGCCGAGTAGCCGCCCCAGGCGATGTACTCATCGATGCTGCTCGGGTCGATGATGCCGCTTGCCGCCAGCACGACGCGGTATTGCGGCCGCAGGAAGGAGTGCGCATCGAGCCGCGCAACGCCGTCCCACGCCTTGCCGCCGCTGCAGAACTGGCCGAGGACGCCGTCGCCCGCGGGGACCGCGCCCTTGCCGAGCATGGCGTCGAGGAGACCGGGAACCTTCTCGGCCGTCACGCCGCCGAAGCTCACGCGCGCACGGCCGGGGAGCTGGAAGTCAACGATGGGCTCCTCGGAGCACAGTCCGATGCAGCCCGTTTCGATGACCTGCGCGGCGCTCTTCTGCTTCGCGAGCCACTCCTTGATCGCCGCGAGGGTCTTGCCCGCGCCGGCGCCCAGGCCGCAGGTGCCCGCGCCCACGAAGATCACGGGCGCCGCGAGCGTTTCGCGGCGCAGCGAGGCGAGCAGCTCCGCCGTCTTTTTCGGATCCCCGGCGCGCGCGGCCGCGAAGGGTCCTGCCGTGAGCCAGCCCAGCAGGTCGGGCGACGGCGCGGGCGGCTCGGCCCAGCATTTTCCCGGCGACACCGGACGAACGAAATCACCCGTGTGCATTGGCGGCCTCCTTCTCGCGGCAGCTCTGAATGATCTGGGTCAGCTTGCGCGGCGACACCTTCGCGTAGAACTCCCCGTTCACGTTGACGACCGGCGCCAGGCCGCACGCGCCCATGCAGGCGACGACCTCCAGGCTGAACATCCGATCGCGGGACGTCTGCCCGGGGCTGAGCTTGAGTTGCTTCATGGCGGTGTCGAGGACCTTGAGCGAGCCCTTGACGTGGCAGGCCGTGCCGCGGCACACCATGACGTGGTACTTGCCCTTGGGCTGGAAGCGGAACTGGTTGTAGAACGTCGCCACGCCGTAGATCTTGCTTGCGGGCAGCTTCAGGTGCTTGCTGATCTGGATGACCGCCTCCCGCGACAGGAATCCCTCGGCCTCCTGCACTTCCTGCAGGATGGGGATCAGCGCGTCGCGCGAGGCGCCCGCATGCTGCGTGAGGATCGTTTCGACGGACTGGGCGCTCATGCGTGTTTCCTTTCCATCTGCTGTCCCCGGCGCGCGAAGAACGCGACCTTCTCGAGGGACATGGCCAGGTCTATGTCTTCGACGAACACGTGGTCGGGAAGGTGCAGCGTCACGGGTGCGAAGTTGAGGATGCCGCGCATGCCCGCCGCGACGAGCAGGCCGGCCGTCTCCTGGGCGGAGGCGGCGGGGACCGTCAGAATTGCAACCTCGATGCCGGCAGCCGCGGCCACCGTGCGGAGATCGGCGACCGGGTAGCAGCGGCAGCCGAACGTGACGCAGTTGGTCTTCGCGGGGTCGATATCGAATGTCGCGACGATCGCAAGCCGTGAATGGCGGCCGGCCAGGAAGCTCAGGATGGCGCGTCCGAGGTTGCCGAGGCCGACGAGCGCGGCGTTCTGGACGCCGGGGCGGTACAGGAAGTCCTCGATGCTGCCGAGCAATTCGCGCCGGTCGTAGCCGCGGTTGGGGCTGCCGCTGCAGCCGACGAGCATGAGGTCGCGGCGCACCTGGGCCGAGGTGACGCCGCACATTGCGCCGAGCTCGTAGGAGTATATGAACCGCTTGACGTCCTCGGGGGCGCCCGACAGGCGCTTTCGATAGAGGAGCAGGCGGCTGATCGTCCGCTCCGAGACGTCGTGTTGAGATGCGCTTGACTTCTTTCTTACCATTAAATTCGTTACCGCTGTAGCGTTGTGAAAGATCTCACGTATTCTGGCACATCGCGCGAGGGTTGTCAAGGGGGAGCATGGCCAGGGACGGCGATCCCACGCAATACCTCGAACGAGCTTGACTTCCAATGAGTTGAACGTTAAGCTGTGATAGGTTTCACAATGTGATACGGAGCGCGAGGCTTCTTGGAGCATAGTTGTCAGTCATGCCGACCTCCGAGCGAACCATCGGCCGCCTGAGCGTTTACCGGCGCCTGCTCAGGCAAGCTGCCGCCGAAGGGCACGAAAACGTCTACTCGCATGAGCTCGGGAAGAGGGCCGGGGCGACGGCGTGCCAGGTCAGGCGGGATCTCATGGGCCTCGGATGCGCGGGAAGCCCGAGCCGAGGGTACAAGGTGCAGGCGCTGCTCGAGCGGATCGATCTCTTCCTCGATGCGCCTGATGTCGAGCCGGTAGCCCTCGTCGGCGTCGGGAACCTGGGCCGCGCGATCCTGTCGTTCTTCCAGCGCCGCCGGCCGAAGCTCGAGATCACGGCGGCGTTCGACAGCGACCCGTGGAAGGTCGACCGCGTGGTTCAGGGCGTGCGGTGCCATGCGCTTGCGGATGCCGAGCGCGTGGTCAGGGAGCAAGGGATCACGCTCGCCGTGCTGACCGTGCCCGCCGGGGCGGCACAGGAGGTCGCCGACATGCTGGTGGCGGCGGGGATCAAGGGGATCCTGAACTTCGCGCCGGCGCCGCTTCGCGTGCCGCTCGGCGTGTTCGTCGAGGACATGGATCTGGCGATGTCGCTGGAGAAGGTGGCGTACTTCGCCCGGCGGCGCGGCGGCGGGTCGCGCAAGGGCGGAAAGTGAGGAGCGGCCGATGAAATGCGCGGGCGACATCCATCTCGTGCGGACGATCAAGGAGCGCTGCCGCATCTGCTTCACGTGCGTGCGGGAATGCCCCGCCAAGGCGATCAGGATCGTCGAGGGCCAGGCCGAGGTGATGCCCGAACGCTGCATCGGGTGCGGCAACTGCGTGCGGGTGTGCAGCCAGAACGCCAAGCAAGTGCTCGATGCGAAGCCGGAGACGGCGGCGCTGCTCGCGTCGGGCGCGCCCGTCGCGGCGCTCGTGGCGCCCAGCTTTCCGGCGGAGTTCGTCGAGTACGGCTGGCGCGAATTCGTGGGCATGCTGCGCGCGCTCGGCTTCACCTACGTCAACGAGGTGGCGTTCGGCGCGGACATCGTGGCGGAGCGCTACCGGCGGCTGCTTGCCGATCAGGATGGCAAGCGATACATCGCGACGACATGCCCCGCGATCATCTCGTTCGTCGAGCAGTACCACCCCGAGCTGATCAAGTTCCTCGCGCCGGTCGTCTCGCCCATGGTCGCGGAGGCGCGGGTGGTGCGCCGCGTGTACGGCGACGAGGTGAAAAAGGTCTTCATCGGGCCCTGCATCGCCAAGAAGGGCGAGGCGGCGAGCGAGAACGTGCCGGACGAGATCGATGCCGCGCTGACGTTCGTGGAGCTCAGGCAGATGCTCGGCGAGGCCGGTCTCACGCCGCAGAAGGTGCGGCCGAGCGATTTCGATCCGCCGCACGCGGGCCTCGGGGCGCTGTTTCCGGTGAGCCGCGGGTTGCTGCAGACCGCGGGGCTGGACGAGGACCTGCTCACGGGCCATGTGGTGGTGACGGGCGGCCGGCACAACTTCGTCCAGGCCCTGCGCGAGTTCGAAAAGGGCGACCTCAACACGCGGCTGCTCGAGATCCTGGCTTGCGAGGGCTGCGTGATGGGACCTGCGGTCACGAGCGAGGCGCCCCTGTTCACGCGCCGGGCAAGCGTCAGCCGCTACGTGCGCGAGCGGCACTCGATGCTGGATCTGGCGCGCTTTCGGGCGGAGCTCGACGCCTGCGAGCAGACCGATTTCTCGCGCGGGTTCAAGGTCTACGACCAGCGCATCCCGCTGCCGCCGGAAGGGGAGCTGAAGAGAGTGCTCGAGCGCATGGGCAAGCACGGCGCCGCCGACGAGCTCAATTGCGGCGCCTGCGGCTACGACACGTGCCGTGAGCACGCCCTGGCGATCCTCGAGGGGCTCGCCGAGCACGAGATGTGCCTCCCGTACTCGATCGAGAAGCTGCACCGGACGGTGAAGGATCTGGCTGCCTCGAACCAGCAGCTCGCCTCGACGCAGGAGGCGCTGCTCAACTCCGAGCGCCTCGCGAGCATGGGCCAGCTCGCCGCCGGCATCGCCCACGAGGTCAACAATCCGCTGGGCGTGGTCCTCATGTACGCGCATCTCCTCCTCGAACAGCACGGCAGGGACCCGGCGCTGGGCCAGGACTTGACGCTGATCGCCGAGCAGGCCGACCGCT
>JBFZCA010000101.1:0-2582 GCA_041308205.1 Planctomycetota bacterium
TGAGGAACAAGGGCTCGTCAACTCGCAGACGGCGCATCCGAGCGACGGCGAGAACGAGGCCGTGGAGTGCGGCCCACACGCCGAGTGACAGACTCACGACCGCGCCGAGTACGTATCGCACCATTGCCGCGCCCTCCCGCAAAAAGCCCGCGTGCCGATCCCTGCCCGCACAGGCCGCCTTCCTTCAGTATCCACGGGGGAGGAGCCGCGTCAAGCGCCGGACGCTACGCGCCCGTCTCGTCCTGCGTCATGCGGCGGGCGATGAGGAGCGCCATCTCGAGGGCCTGCTCGTAGTTCAGACGCGGGTCGACCTGGGTCTTGTAGGCCGTGTGGAGCTGCTCGGCGGTGATGCCCCGCGCGCCGCCCAGGCATTCGGTCACGTTGTCGCCGGTCAGCTCGGCGTGCACGCCGCCCATCACCGAGCCGCATTCCCGGTGGATCTCGAAGGCCTGGTCGAGCTCCGAGAGAACCCGGTCGAAGCTGCGGGTCTTGAAACCCTCCCGCGTGACCTCGGTGTTGCCGTGCATGGGATCGCAGATCCAGAGCACGGTCCGGCCGCTTCTGCGCACGGCATCGATGAGGGGCGCCAGGTGCGCGCCGATCGCGTCCGCGCCGAAGCGGTGGATCAGCGTGAGCCTGCCGGGCTCGTTGTCCGGGTCCAGGGTCTCGATGAGCGCCGTGAGCTCCTCGGGAGCGATCGACGAGCCGATCTTGACGCCGATGGGGTTGACGATGCCCCGGAAGTACTCGACGTGCGCCCCGTCGAGGCTCCGCGTCCGGTTGCCGATCCAGGGAAAGTGCGTCGCGAGGTTGTACCAGCCCGCGCGGCGCGGCACGCGGCGCGTCTGCGCCTGCTCGTACGGGAGGTGCAGGCCCTCGTGGCTCGTGAAGAAATCCACGCGGTTGACCTCGGCGATGCCGCGCCCGGAGAGCGCCTGCATGAACTTGAGGGAATGGCCGACCGAATGCACGATGCGGTGGAACTCGGCCGCCTGCGGCGAGTGCGCGACGAAGTCGAGGTCCCAGTACTCCGGGTGCTGCAGGTCGGCGAATCCGCCGTCGATGAGCGCGCGGATGAAGTTGAGCGTCAGCGCCGCGCACTTGTACGCGCGCAGCATGCGCGCGGGGTCGGGCGTGCGCGCCTCCGCCGTGAATTCCACGCTGTTGATCATGTCGCCGCGGTAGCTCGGCAGCGTCGTCCCGCCGATGGTCTCCATATCGGCCGAGCGCGGCTTGGCGTACTGGCCGGCGAAGCGCCCGAGGCGAATGACGCGCTTCTCGCCGCCGTGGATGAGCACGAGGCTCATCTGCAGCAGGATCTTGAGCTTGTTGGTGATGGCGCCGGACTCGCAGTCCTCGAAGTTCTCCGAGCAGTCCCCGCCCTGGAGCACGAACCTGCGCCCCCGGGCGGCCTCGCCCAGCTCCTGCTTGAGCGTTTCGACCTCCCAGCTCGTGACCAGCGGAGGCAGCCTGGCAAGCCGGACGAGGACGCGTTCGACCGCGGCGTCGTCCGGGTAGGCCGGCATCTGGGCTGCGGACTTCGCGCGCCAGGAAGCCGGCGACCACTCGCGTGAGAACTCGGGTGTGTGCATGCGAACCGTATCTTCCGCCGACTGCAGTGTGCCGTGCGCGGCGCGGTTCCCGCGCCGCCGCAGGGCCATCGTATTATATGATGTGCCGGCCGGACATGCGCGGGCGCCCTGCGCGCGACGCCGGCCCCGCCCCGCGCCTCACGGCGCGGCCGACCCGAGCCGCAGTTCCGCGCGGCCCGTGTTTCCCCCACGATCGATTACCAGCAGCGCCGCGCGCGCCGAGCCCTCCGCCGGCATCGTCAGGCGCGCCTCGGGGCCGACGGCGTCGGGTCTGAACGATTCGCGCGGCGCCAGCGTGAAGTCCCCCCCGTCCGGATCCAGGTCCCATGCGTAGAACACGATCGCACGATCGTCGTACGACGCGCCGCCCGAGAGCGACACCTCCTCGCCGGGCGCCGGCGCCGCCGCGCTCGGCTCGATGACCGCGACGGGCGCGCTGCAATCCCGCGCCTGGCCGAGCGGGTCCCACGCATGGTGGAGCGCCGCGACCGCATCCACGTCGGCCCCGCGCTCCGCCCACAAGGGCGCCGCGCCGCCGTCCTCGATCTCGCCGCCCGCATCGACCAGCCGCACGTACTTGATCCAGGCCAGGCCCAGCGCGGCCAGGTCGAAGCGGTCTCCGCCCGCCGCCGGATCGGCCGCCGCGATCGGCGCGTAGCGCTCATCGCCGGCATCGGCGTTCGCGCGCACCACCCGCCGGCCGGCAAGCCCCTGGAACCGCGCCGGGCTGTCGCCCGGAAACCGTGCATCGATGCGGTACGGAAACTCGTGCCACAGCCGCCCGTCCTGAGAAACCTGCACGATCAGCGCCTCGCAGAAGATGCCGCCTCCCGGAATGCCGAACGGGTTCTCGAAGACGACCAGGTCGTGCCCGGGGCCGTCGAAGACGAGCGCCCCGCGGCCCGCGGTTTCGAACCCGAGCGTGATCGACCCGCCGCGGCCCGAGGCGGCCGGCCCCGAGAGCGCGTCGCGGAGATCGGAAGAGCACAC
>JBFZCA010000102.1:0-3608 GCA_041308205.1 Planctomycetota bacterium
CGAACCCGATCACGAGCGCGCCCGCCGGGCGCACCGCGTCGAGCGCGGTGGCGAGGCGGCGGCCGGCCGCGGCCCCCATCCCCAGAGCAACCCGCGGACGGGGCGCGAACGCGAGCTCCGTGCGCAGGGCCGCCACCGTGAGCCAGCGCGGGCCGGCGGGCCCTCCCGCACTCATCGCCGCGCCAGGAGCTTCCATGGGTGCTTGAGCACGTCCAGGACGCTGGACGGCTCGAAGCCAGCGTGGACCATGCACCCCGCGCAGCGCGGATCGCGTCCGGGGCCGTAACGCTCCCAGAGCGACGGCTCGAGCAACGTCTCGAGGTCGGCGACGTGGCGGTCGGCCATCAGGTAACACGGCTCGCGCCAGCCGAGCACGGTGTAGGTCGGGATGGCCCACGCGGCACACGCGTACGCGCGCCGCCCCTGCAGGAAGTCGAGGAAGAGCGGGTTGTCGTAGAACGGCAAACCGTCCCGGTGGCCCAACAGCTGGCGGAAGACGCGCACCGACTCCTCGCGCTGGAGGAACAGGTCCCGCACATCGACGTGTTCGTAGGCGTACCCGGGCGAGAGCATGAGACCCTCGACGGACAGGTCCTTCAGCGCGCGGAACAACGTCTGAACGTCGGCCACGTCCGACCCATGGAAGACGGTCGTATTCGTGCAGACGCGGAAGCCCCGCGCGCGGGCCTCGGCGATCGCCGCCATCGCTTCAGCGTACGTGCCGGGTCGGCCCGTGATGCGATCGTGGATGCGCTCCGTCCCATCGAGGTGCACTACGAAGCACAGCCGCGGGTTTGCGTCGAACCGGTCAAGCGCCTCGCGTAAGAGGAGCCCGTTCGTGCACAGGAAAACCCACCGACGCTGGCGCACGAGACCGGCCACGATCTCGGCGATCCCCTCGTGCAGCAGCGGCTCGCCGCCGGAGATGGACACGACGGGCGCTCCCGCGCGTTCGGCGGCCGCCAGACACTCGTCGACGCTCAGCCGGCGCGCCGTGTGGTCGCGGTACTCGCGAATCCTGCCGCACCCCGCGCAGCGGAGGTTGCAGGCCTCGAGCGGCTCGAGCATCAACACCATCGGAAACAGCCGGCCGCGTTGCGGCCCGCCCCGGCGTGGAAGCAAGTACGCCGCGAGTTCCGCGGTCATGCGCAGGGGTCGTCCCATCGCGCCTCCTTGTGGCCGAGCCGCCCCGCGCGGACCCTGGCGCTTGCGCGCAAGGCTCCTGCTGAGCGGCCGGCTCGCGAGACCTTACTCGTCGGCGCGTGCTCCAACAAGCGTGCGGACGCCCAGGGCTGAACCGCGCCCGCCGCCGGCCACGGCCGCGGCGCGGTTGCGTCGCACCATCCCCGTCGCGGAACCTTGGGCAGTAGTGCCCACTCGCCGGCCGGACGCCTCCGGGCGCCACGTCCGAGAGGGCCTGGGAGGACTCGCGATGCTGATTCTCGAGATCTTGGTCATCGCCTCGCTCGTCGCGTGGCTCGTGCTGCTCCTCGGCAGAGGCTTCTTCTGGCGCATCATGCCGCGCCTTGAGGCCCCAGCCTCTGCAGGCTGCGCGCGCCGCCCGTCGGTGGCGGCCGTGATCCCGGCGCGCAACGAGGCGGACATCCTCCCGTCCACGCTTCCTTCGGTCCTTGCCCAGGTCTACGACGGGAAACTGACGGTCACGCTCGTCGATGATCGAAGCGAGGACGGAACGTCTGCCGTTGCGGAGGCCGCGGCCCGCGCGAACGCCGCGCATCAACTCACCGTCCTCCGTGGCGCCGCGCTTCCTGCGGGCTGGTCGGGCAAGGTGTGGGCGCTCGCGCAAGGGGTCGCGCAGGCGACGCAAGCCTACAAGCCCGACTACCTCTGGTTCACCGATGCCGACATCGCCCACGCGCCGTGGGTGCTCGAGGCGCTCGTCGATCGCGCCGAGCGCGACCCGCGCGACCTCGTGTCCGTGATGGCCCTCCTGCGCGCGGACACGTGGTGGGATCGGCTCTTGATCCCTGCGTTCGTCTACTTCTTCGCCAAGCTCTACCCGTTCCGACGTGTGAACGATCCGCGGCGCCGCACGGCCGGCGCGGCTGGCGGGTGCGTGCTCGTTCGCCGCTCGGCGCTCGAACGGGCCGGCGGGCTCGCCGCGATGCGCGTCGCCCTCATCGATGACTGCGCCCTCGGGCGGCTGATCCAGCGCTCCGGAGGACGGCTGTGGCTCTCGTTCTCGCGCGGCGTGCGCAGCGTCAGACCCTACGGCACGCTGTCGAGCGTCTGGGACATGGTCGCCCGCTCCGCGTACGACCAGCTGCGCTACTCGCCGCTCCTGCTCGTCGGGGCGGTCGTCGGGATGCTCTTCCTCTACGCGCTCGGACCGGCGGCGTGCCTCGGCGGGCTGGCCGCCACGGCGCTGGGCGCGCCCGGTGGGCTCGCCCTCGCCGGGCTCGGAGCCTCCGTCTGGCTCGTCATGGCGGCCAGCTTCATGCCCATGCTGCGCCACCACGGAGTCAGCCGGGCGCACGCGCCGCTCTTGCCCCTCGCTGGCATCCTGTACACGGCGATGACCGGCTCCTCGGCGTGGCGACACGCTCGCGGCCGTGGCGGCGCGTGGAAAGGGCGGACCCACAACGCTTCGGGGAGTCCGCCGGCCGCCCCCTAACGCTTCAAGGGCTCGGCCCGACGCACGGCCAGGGTGTTATAGAACGGCCACTTGCCGACCGACTCGGGATCCTGGGCCTTCTCGTCCAACGTCCGCAGCAGGGACGCCGCCAGCTCGGTCTGCTGGGTCGGCAGGGCGTAGAACTGGGCGTAGTTGTAGTAGCTTTCGAGGTAGTCTGGATCGATCTCGATCGATCGTTCGTAGTGGGGCACGGCGTCGTCGCGCGACATGCCAAGGACGAAGTACGCCTGCGCGATGAGCGCCGCCAGCGACCGCTGCGGCGCGCCGCCGAGGTACGTCTCGTCGAGCTCGATCGCGCGCTCGTACGCGGCCAGGACATTCTGCACGCCGGCCTCAACGATCGCGGCGAACCAGTTGAAGTTGTACCACTGTCCGACGTTGTTCCCGTACCAGAAGATGGCCGCGACGTCGGTCGCCGAGCGCAAGGCGGCGCGGAATCTATCGCGCGCCTCGGTCTCGCCGAAGACAGGATTGAGCCGGAGGCTCCGCAGGGCGTAGTCGCTGCCGGCCGCGTAGGCCGCCTCGCGATCCTTGGCGGCAAAGAGGTAGGCCTCGGCCATCTCGAAGTGCGCCTGGGCCAGGTGGTTGAGCACGTGAGCCTGGACGGCAACATCCTCGGCAGGCACGAGGGGCAACGCTTGCTCCCAGAGCTCGATCGCCGCCTCGAGACGCGCCTGGTAGGCCGCGAAGTCGAAGTCGCCCGTCCAGCGGTCAAAGGCCGCGTCGGCCTGTTGAATGAGCTCGCCGGCCTCCTGGGCCGAGGCCAGGGCGCCGCCGCACACGACGGCAACGGCCGTCAAGATCGCCAACACACGCTGTTTCATCCGAGACACCCCCCTCAACTTGGTGGGGCATCGTACTCCGTCCCGCGGCGCGCCTCACGTCGACGTCGCGGGCTAGCTGTTCTACACCGTTTCGGCTCGCTGCGCCTCACGCCCTGCGCGGCACGCTC
>JBFZCA010000103.1:0-7156 GCA_041308205.1 Planctomycetota bacterium
GGAAAGCCGCTTTGGGAGCGACTCAGAAAGGATTCGCGACCAAGAACGACACGGAAGAGGGCTTGACGATCAACATAGCAGACACGAAGACACCAAGGACCGGCGGTGAATCACCGCGCGCTCGGAATGCACCGCCCTTTCCGGAGCGTGCGGGGAGGGCGTGCCCCGCCCCGCCGCCCTTGCGCAACCGCATCCTGTGCGTAATTATGAAGAAACCGGCCGAACCCGCCCCAGGAGGTACGCAGTGCTGCCGATCGCCGTCACCAACACGATGAGCCGCCGTCTGGAAGCCTTCGAGCCCGTGAATCCGGGCAAGGTGGGGATCTACGTGTGCGGCCCGACGGTCTACGGGCCGGCCCACCTCGGCCATGCCCGCACGGCCATGGCCTACGACGTGATCGTCAACTTCCTCAGGTACGCGGGCTACCGCGTGACGTACGTGAGCAACATCACGGACGTGGGCCACCTGACCGATGACGCCGACAGCGGCGAGGACAAGGTCGAGAAGGAGGCCAAGAAGCGCAAGATCGACCCGCTCGCCCTTGCCACGCGCTACATGCAGGAGTACTTCGAAGACATGGCCGCGCTGGGCGTGGCGCGGCCCGATGTCACCCCGCGCGCGACCGAGCACATTCCGCAGATGCTCGCGCTCGTGGGGCGGCTGCTCGAGCGCGGCGTCGCCTACGAGGTCGGCGGGACGGTCTACTACGAGGTCGGGAAGTTTCCGGGCTACGGCAGGCTCTCGCGAAAGCTCCTCACGGAGCTCGTCGCGGGCGCGCGCGTCGAGGTCGACCAGGCCAAGCGCGACCCGGCCGACTTCGCCCTGTGGTTTCGCTCGCCGCCCGAGCACATCCTGAAGTGGGAGTCGCCGTGGGGTCCGGGATACCCCGGGTGGCACATCGAGTGCTCCGCCATGGCGATGCAGTACCTCGGCGAGACGATCGACATCCACGGCGGCGCGATCGAGCTGAGCTTCCCGCACCACGAGAACGAGATCGCGCAGAGCGAGGGCGCGACGGGAAAGACCTTCGTCAAGTACTGGGTGCACAGCGGGCTGGTCCAGATCAACGGCCAGAAGATGGCCAAGAGCCTGGGCAACTTCGTGACGGTGCGCGACCTGCTCGCCAGGTGGGACCCCGAGGCGTTCAGGCTCTTCTGCCTGGGGACGGCGTACCGGAGCCCTATCGACTACACCGAGGACGCGCTGGCCGCCGCGACGACGCACCTGGAGCGAATCACGGCGGCGATCGTTCAGGTGCGCACGAGGGAGGCCGCGGCCGCCGGGGGCGAGGCGATGCTCGACGCGATCGCGTCGTCGCGCGCGCGCCTGGACGCGGCGATGTGCGAGGACTTCAACACCGCGAAGGCCCTGGCCGAGTTGCTCGCCTTCACGCGCGAGGTCAACACGCTGCTTGCGGGCGGCGGCGCCATCGGCGGCGGCGTCAAGGATGCGATCCTGGCGCACTACGGGCTCTTCGGACGGATCCTCGGCGTTCCGCGCCGCGCGCTCGCGGCCGACCCGAGCGCCTTCGCGGAGACGATCCCGCCGGAAGTGCTTGCCAAGGCGAAGGCCCGCGACGCGGCGCGCGCGCGCAAGGATTTCACGGCGTCGGATCGGCTCCGCAACGAGATCGCCGCGCTCGGCTACACGGTCAAGGACACGCCGGGCGGCGCGGTGGTGCAGAAGGCGAAGTGAGAGGCCGGCGGCGCGCTACCTGAGCACGACCGGAACCTCGCCTTCGGGCAGGACGATCGCGGCGGGGCCGCCCGCCTCCATGTCCTTCGGAAGCGCGAACAGCACGGTGAGCGGAATCGAGACGGGCTTGTCCTTGCGCCCGGCGACGAGCTCATCCCCGCGCTCGGACACGACGATCGAGTCCTCCTCGGCGCCGAAGCTCACGATGATCGTTGCGCTCTCCGAGAGCAGGAGCGTGGTCTCCGAGGGCGCCAGGTACGGCCCGCCGAAGAGCCGCGCCTGGATCGGGATGAACGGCGTCTCGCCGACCCGCAGCGCGAGGCCCGCGACGACGACATCGGCCTCGGCCGTGGGCGTGAGCGTGAGAGACACCTCGTAGAGCGTCTCCGACTCCGGCACGGGGATCTGCTGCGTCGTCGTCTGGCCGTCGGCCGCGTGGACGCTGACGCTCGCCTGAGACGTCTGGCGCGCCCCGCCAGCCGTGAGCACGAAGGACGCGGCCTCGATGCGGGTGGCCGGGGGAGGGGTCTCGGCGGCCTTGGGCGGCGCCTCGTCGGCCTTGGGCTCGGCGGGCTCCTCGGCCTTGGTCTCGCCGGCGTCCTCGGCCGGCTCGGCGCTGTCCTCCGGCGGCGTCTCGGTCTCGTCGGGCTTCGCGGGCTCTTCCGCCGGCACGGGTTTCGAAGGCTCCCTCGCCGGCGGTGCGGACGGCTTCTTGGGCGGCGCCTTGCGCGGATCGGGCTTGTTCGGGCCGACGAGGACGGACGTGTCCGTCTTCGATGCCGGCGCGGCCGCGGAATCCTCGGGTTTGCTTCGCGACAGGACGATGCAGACCGTCGCCACGACGACGACCGCCGCGATGATGGCGGCGATGAGCGGCCCCTTGGGGAAGCCCCGCGCGGCATGCAGTTGCCGGTAGACCGCCGCGTAGCAATCGCCGCAGAGATCCAGGTCCCCGTCGGGCGATGGCGTCAGGACCGGCACATCCTTGTGGCAGCGACCGCACTTCACTGCGTCCTCCCCGGGCGAGGGCCCGCGCGCAAGTTCCCGCATCTGCCGGCATTGTACACCGGCGCCGTGCAATTGACTACCACGCCGGCCGCCGGCAGTCAATAGCCCGGCGCTGCGGCGTCGGGCGGCCGGCGCACAAACGAAACGGCCGGAAACCCCGCACGCTCGGGGTCTCCGGCCGGGTGCAGTCCGCCGGTACGCGGAAGGACGGGCTACTTGGCCTCTTCCTTTACGGGGGCGGGCGGCGGCGCAACGGACTCGTCCGTTGCGGGACCGGCGCCCATGCCGCCGGACATCATCTGCTCGGCGTACTGCTTCACCTTGGCGATCGTGTCGATGGGGATCGCGATGCCGCTCCTGGCCGCGGTTCCCGAGAAGGTCACCGTGCCGGAAATCGGGGCGCTCGCGCCGGCGGGAGCCGCGGCGCCGACGTCCATCGCGCGGGCGATGCCTTCCACGAGCTTGAGGAGGTCGAAGCTGAAGGCGAGCGGCTGCGCGCTCGGCGCGCCCCCCGCGTCCTTGCTCCTGGCAACGAGACCGTCGAGCCTCTGGGGGCAGTCCTTCCCGCCCGTGCACAGGATCAGCTTCCCGTTGGCGAGCGCGAACTCGCCCTGCATGGCATCGCCGCCGAACATCTTTCGGATCTGGTCGCCGGCCTCCGGGCCGAGCGCGGATGAGTCGATCGTGGTCGTAAACTTGTCAACTGCGACGCCGCCCGACTGCCTGATGTTCTCCTGGAGCGTGGTCTTGCCGCCGCGCATGAGCGCGCGGACCGAGGCGGGCGCCTTCTCGGACGCCAAGGACCTGTAGTACTCGCGGGCATCATCCATGGTTCCCGTGAAGGCCACGATCTGATCCCCGGCATAGCCGTCGGACGTGAAGTCGAGCCCCATGGCGAACTCCTCGCCCGCGCCGTTCACGAACCTCGCGACGGAATCGCGGACGTACTTCGCATCGGCGGGGTTCGAGAGCGCCTTGCCGAGCCAGCGGTCGGCGAGCTTGAGCACGAAGGGCCCGATGCCCTTCAGCTTGCCGCTCACGACGAAGCTGCGCGCGGGCAGCATGCCGGCGAGCGCCGTGCCGCCGCCTTGCCCGCCGAAGAGCTGCGCAAGATCGGTGCCTTCCTTCACGACGACGTTCTTGGTCGCCAGCACGGTCTGGTCGTTCACATCGAGGTCGACGATCGCGTGCTTGACCTGCCCCATGAGGTTGAAGAACAGGTCGACGGCTGCCATCCCCATCTGGCGCTCCGCGCCCGAGGGGCCGCCGGCGCCGCCCATGCCGGCCGCAAGCTGCATCTGCACGAAGGGCCCGAAGAGCTGGAAGATCGTGCCCACGTCGATGTAGATCCTGATCGCCCCGGCGGGAGTCTCGATGGCGCCCGCGCCGGCCGCTTCGAGCGAGGATGCCAGGCGCGCGGCGAGCATCTCGTTGTCGCAGGCGACAACGTAGCCGTTGATCACGCTCTTGTCCTTCACGAGGTCGGATTTGACCGGCACGATGGCCGCGGGAGTCTGACCGGCGAGCGGATTGTAGATCGCGATCGCGAACGGGCGGCTCAGGTCGATCGCGTCGCGGGCGATGCCCTGGCTGTCGCCGACGCCCTCGCGGATCTGCGCCGGAATCCCCTTGACGGCCTCGGCCGCCTCGGGGCCGAGCTTGGCCGCCGCGCTCTCGAGGCGCGGTCCGACCGCGTCATATGCCCCGACGACGATGTACACCCACGCGCCCTGCGGGCCGGTCATCCTGTCCCAAGTCGCCTGGCCGCCGTCAGAGGGGGCCTGCGCCTGGGCGTAGAGGGCCAGGGCGAGCATCGCACTGCACAGCTTCAGCATCGTTGTCTCCTTTGAAAAGAGGTTTCGACTTGCTCTTCGAACCATATAACGTATATCGGACCGTGGACGACAAGTTTCAAGGCCCCGGGGGCTGTTTCAGCGGCCGGTCGCGCGCGCTCAACGCTCGTTCCACGCGTAGAGCCACTCCAGGATCGCCTTCTGAACGTGCAGGCGGTTCTCCGCCTGGTGAATGACCTTGGACGCGGCCGACTCGAGCACCTCATCGCTGACGACGACGTTGCGCCGCACCGGCAGGCAGTGCATGAAGAACGCGCGGCGGGTGCGGCTCATGGCATCCTTGTCGATGATCCAGGAGCGATACCGGCCGCGGTCCTCGGCCTCGCGGGCGGCGTCCTCGTACCGGCCCAGGCCGCCCCACGCCTTGGCGTAGACGATCTCCGTGTCCTTGAGAGCCTCGAGCCGATCGTGGCACACGCGCAGGGCGCCGCCCGAGCGCTCGACCTCGGCGTGCGCCAGCTCCATGATTCCCGCCGTCAGGGCGAACTCGGGGGGGTGCGCCAGGGTCACGTCCATGCCCGCCTTGCAGGCGGCCAGCAGGATGGAATTGGGCACCGACATGGGCAGGGCCCTGGGGTGGTAGGCCCACGTGATCGCGAGCCGGCGGTCCTTGAACCCGCCCAGGAGATCGCGGATCGTGAGGAGATCGCCGATCGCCTGGCACGGGTGGTACATGGCCGACTCCATGTTGAACACGGGCACCTGCGCGCGCTCCATGAAGGACGCGAGCACCTGGTCCTGGAGATCCTCCTCGCGGCTTCGCCCGCGCGCGAGGCTGCGGACGCCGATGCCGTCGTAGTAGCGCGACAGGACCAGCGCCGCCTCGAACACGTGCTCGGTCTGCTGCTGGTCCATGACCGTGCCGGGCTGGGCCTCGAGCGGCCAGATCGCATCCGCCCCCAGCGTCGTCACGCCGCCGCCCATGTGCCTGATCGCGACCTCGAAGCTCGCGCGCGTGCGCAGCGACGGGTTGAGGAAGATCAGGACGAACTCCTTGCGCGCGAGAATCTCCGAGCGCGGGTTGTGCCGGTGGTGCTCGGCGCGGTCCAGGAGATCGAGAATCTGCTCGATCGCAAGGTCGGTGAGCCGGTAGTAGTGCCTCACTGCGCGACCTCCTTGAGAGCGCGGACCAGGACATCGACATCGTCCTCGCCGACCGTGAGCGGCGGGAGCAGGCGCACGATGCGCGGGTCGACCGACACGCCGACGAGCACGCCCTTGGCGACCATGGCGCTCTGGATGTCGCGCGCCGCGCGCGGCATCGCGAAGCCGACGAGAAGCCCCATGCCGCGGATGTCCGCGATCCCCGGGACTTCCCCGAGGCGCGCGGCGATGTGCGCTCCCATGGCGCGCGCGTGCTCGACGAGGCGCTCCCGTTCGATGACCTCGAGCGTCGCCTTGACCGCCATGCACGCCACCGGCCCGCCGCCGAACGTCGTCCCGTGGTCGCCGATCTTGATTCCGGCCGCGAGCTGCTCGGTCAGGGCGCAGGCCGCCACCGGAATCCCGCCGCCGATGCCCTTGGCCATGGTCACGATGTCCGGGGCGATGCCCCAGTGCATGCCGGCGAACGGCAGGCCCGTGCGGCCGAGCCCCGTCTGGATCTCGTCGAAGACGAGCACGATGCCGTGCCGGCGCGTGTAATCCCTGAGCGCGCGGAAGTACTCGCCGCCCGCCGTGACGGCGCCCGCCATGCTCTGGACGGGCTCGAGCATCACCGCGGCGATGCCCGAGGGGTCGAGGGCCTCGATGGCCGCCATGTCGCCGAAGGGCACGAAGTCGGTCGCGCCCGCGATGGTCGGCGGGAAGGCGTTGCGGTACTTGTCCATGCCGGTCACGCTGAGGGTCGCGATCGTCCGGCCGTGGAAGGAGTTCTGCATCGCGACGACGCGCTCCCTGCCCGTGTGGCGCCGCGCGAGCTTGAGCGCCGCCTCGTTGGCCTCGGCGCCCGAGTTGACGAAGAAGACGCGCGCCATCTCGGGGTAGAGGAGCGCGAGCAGCTTCTCCGCGGCCTGGGCCCGGACGGGCAGGTAGCACAGGTTGGAGTAGAAGATGAGCTCGCCGATCTGCCGGGTGAGGCTCTCGACCAGGTGCGGGTGGCAATGGCCGATGATCGCCACGGCGTGGCCGCCGTAGAAGTCGAGGTACGCCTTGCCGTCCACATCGTACACGTACATTCCCTTGCCGCGCGCGAGCGCGAAGGGGAACTTGGAATAGGTGGCGAGGAGGCGCTGCTCCTCCTCCTGGCGCCAGCGGGTGAAGTTGTCGCTCATTGCATGACCGCGCTTTCTCAGACGAAGCCGCCGGCATGCCGGAGTCCGGCCTGCTCGGCGAGTCCGCACATCAGGTTGAAGTTCTGGATCGCCTGCGTGGCCGCGCCCTTGGCGAGGTTGTCGATCGCAACGAAGCCGCAGGCCGCATCGGCGCGGCCCTCGCAGCCCAGGAGGCTGAACGGCGTGTCCTGCACGAGCCTGAGCTCGGGCGAGCCCTTGACGACCCTGACGAAGGGATCGTTGCGGTACGTCTTCCGGTAGATGCGATCGAGCGCGGACGCATCGAGCCCGGGGAAGACGAACGTCGTGAAGATCCCGCGCGCGAA
>JBFZCA010000104.1:0-7210 GCA_041308205.1 Planctomycetota bacterium
GCGCGGAGGAGCCGCGCCTGCTGCGGACGATTCCGCTGCCCCAGTTCGCCCCCGAGGACGTCGCGATCGACACGAGCGATGGATCGTACTGGGTCACCTCCTTCCTGACCCCGCAGATCTACCACTACGACGCCGAGTGGAGGCTTCTGGGAACGATCCCGAGCCCGTTCTTCGAGTCGACGCCGCTCACCGGCATCGCCTACGACAGCGAGCAGGACACGCTCATCCTCGTCAACCCGCTCAGCGCCGAGGTCGTGGGACTCGACAGGCAGGGGACGCCGACCGGCCTCTGGCTCCGGCTCGACCTGGACCCCGTCGTCAACATCCGCGGAAGCCCGATGCCCCGCGCGCTCGCCTACGTGCGCGCGACGCCGTCGCTCGAGCCCCTGCTCCTCGTCTTCGAGTCGGTCGGCGCCAAGATCTACGGGTACACGCTGAACGGCGTGCGCGTCTTCTCCTTCGTTCACGTCGATGACATCGACGGCTACCCGGGACACGGCGCCGGCGTCGGGGGCGGCGGGCTGGCGCCCGTCTACGACGAGCGCGGCGAGCTCGCCGGCGTCGAGTTCACCGGTTCCCAGGACGGAATCTACGTCATACGGCAGGTCGTGCTCACGCCCGCGATGGAGGCGCGCTACGAGGGCCGCTACATTCCGCTCGATGGCCTCTCCGGCCTGGCTGCGGGATTCGTGCGCGGCCGGGACCGCGACCCCGCGACCGGGGCCGCCATCGACGTCTTCTTCTCGATCGTCGATACGCAGCACGCGGTGTTCGTCTTCAGGACCGATCCGCTGCCCATCTACGCGCCGTTCGACCTCGCGTGCTCAAACGACGGCAACGGCGTTCGGCTCGCGTGGCGCAACGCGGAACCGTACGACGAGATAATCGTCACCCGCGACGGCGGGCAGCGCGCGGCGCTTCCGGGCGAGGCCGCCGAGTTCCTGGACGAGAACCCCGCCCCCGGCGAGCATGCCTACACGATCCGCGGCGTCCGCGGCGCACTTGCATCCGAGGCGCCGAGCTGCGAAGCGGTCGTCGGGCCGGGCCGCGTGCATGCGCGCTTCGAGCTCGCCACCGGCTCGCCCGGCGATTTCACGCTCGGGCTCGACGGCCTCGTCTGGCTCACCGATCCCGATCTCTCGCTCGTGCGCTGCCTCGATCCGGCGTCATGGCTCGAGGTGCGCGCCATCCCGCTCGCGATCCAGTCGCCCGACGACAAGGCCGTCTGGCCCCTTCGCATCGCGTGCGACCGGGAAGGCGGCCTTGTCTACGTGATCGATGTGCAGCACCTCACGCTCCACGCGTTCGATGCCGCGCTCGCGCCGGTCGCCGATGCCGCGGCGCTGGCGCTCAGGGACGACCCCGAGGATCCGCGCTTTCCCGGCCAGCTCGTCTTCAATCCCGCCGGCGACGGCGGCCGCGGCAGCCTGCTCTTCGTCGAGGAGTACGAGGCCGCAATCTACGAGATCGCGCGCACGGGCGCGATCCTGCGCGTCCTGAAGCATCCCGACTGGTTTCGCGAGGTGCCGCCCGAGGGATCGCGTTTCGGCCCGTGGACCTGCGGCATGGCGCTCGCGCCGGTCGCCGGGCACCTCGACCTTTCGGGCGGAAGCGCGTGGGACGGCTGGACGCGCCGCATCCTGCGGGTGTCGCTCGAGGACGGCGCGCCGACCGGCTGGGAGGTTCCGCTCGCGGGCGTCGCGCTCCACACGACGCCCGGCGAGTTCTCGCTCCTGCGGCTCGGCACGCGGCTCGCGGGCCTCGAGTCGTACGAGTACCAGGGCGTCGTCTACGAGATCGAGACCGCGCCCGAGTCGCCGCTCCCGCCGACCGACCTCGCGTGGACGGTTGCGGAGACGGCGAACGACGTCGCCATCGCGTTCCGAAACAACGGGCCGTACGACCGCCTGGAGATCGCGCGCGATGCCGCGCTCGTCGCGACGCTGCCCGGCGATGCCGCGGCGTTCACCGACCGCGGCGTTCCCGCCGGCATGCACGCCTACACGATCACGGCGTACGCGGAGGCGGCGCCGCTCTGGCCGCTCGCATGCCGGATCCGCACGGGGCCGGGCGCCGCGATCCGGCATCGCGTGCTCTTCCCGCCGCGGGGCCTTGACTGCGCCGCGCGCGACCCCGCCGACGGATCGTTCTTCGTGACGAGCAACGCCTACGATGAGCGCCGCACGATCTTCCGCCTCGATCCCGAGGGCGGGTTCATCGAGGAATTTCCCGCGCCCTACGACGGCGCCTGGCAGGTCGGCGCCATCGCCGTGAGCCCGCACGCATCGGGGCGGCGCGTGACGACGATCGGATGGCGTTCGCCGGCCGACATCGGCGAGCAGCCCCCGCTCCTTCTCACCCACCAGGACGCGGCGGGCACGATCATCGCGGGCCCGCTCACGTTCGCGCTGCCGATCCTTCCGCGCGAGCCCTTCGTCCTCTTCCCGGCGAGCATGCACTGGGACCGCGCGGGCGGCTTCTGGTTCCTCGAGCGCAACGCGGAGATTCTCTGGCACATCGATGCCGAGGGCCGCATCCTCGGCCGTTTTCCGCATCCCGCGCCGCCGCGCGAGCAGTTCGTCTACGGCCTGGCGACCGCCCTCTGCCCGGAGCGCGGCGCGTTTCTCCTGAGCACGAGCCGGCCCGGCGCGTCGCGGCTCACGCACATGGTCGAAGCGACGCTCGAGGGCGATCTGACGGGATACGAGATCCCGCTCGACGGGCTCGAACTGAGCAGCGTCAAGGCCGTCCTGGTCGACGGCCGGACGCTGTACGGCTTCGGGTTCCACGCGGGAATGCCCTCCCTCATCGCCGGCAAGGCCTTCGGCGCGGGCCCGGCCGTGAGCAACCTCGCGGCGCGCCTGCAGGACCGCATGCCGGTCCTGACGTGGGATGTCGGCGGCGCGGCCGACCGTATTCTGGTCCTGCGCGGCGGCATCGAGATCGCAACGCTCGGCCCCGATGCGCGGGCGTTCACGGACGAGCAGCCGGTCGTCAAGACGCGCAACGTGTACATCGTGCGCGCCGTGCGCGGAGGAGAATCGGGACCGCACGCGGCGGTCGCCATCTTCGCGCCGCCTCCCGAGTCGGCCTTCATCCGCGGCGACGCGAACCGCTCCGGAAGGCTCGACATCGCCGACGCGATCGCCTCGCTCTCGTACCAGTTCGCGAACACCGCGCCGCCGCCGTGCCTCGACGCGGCCGATGTCGATGACGACGGCCGGATCCTCATCAACGACCCGATCTACCTTCTCCAGTGGCTGTTCGCGCACGGCCAGCCGCCGCACCCGCCCTTCCCCGACGCGGCCCTGGACACGACGGCGGATCAGCTCACCTGCTGGCCGTGAGCGGGAGGGGCTCCTTCCAGGAATTCCCGCAGCTCCGCCAGGCCCCGGATTCCCGATGCGCACTGCAGCTCGCGCGCGGCCGGCAGGGCGGCCCCGCCCGGTTCCGCGATCAACGTCTCCTCGCGCACCAGGCCGAACGCGCGGCGCTCGATGCAGGCGATTCCCGTCGCGGCTTCGACCTTCTGCAGTCCGAGCGCGTGGAGAGCGTACCACGCGCACAGGAGCCGGCCCCCGAAGAGCCGCGCCCGCACGCCCGCCGCCGGAGAGTACGCCGCGCTCCCGCGCAGGAAGCGCCGTCCCTCGTGCTCGATGACGTCCGCGCCGCCGCGGCGGTCGCACGAAGCCGCGCCGAGCAGCGCTTCGACCGTCTCCCACGGGACGGCGCGCAGGCGGTACACGCGCAGCGGGCCGCGGCGCTCGACCGCGAACCGGGTCGAGGCGATCAGGCATCGCTTGCGCCTGCTCGTGCGGCGCCGGGCGTGGCGGCGCGCCGCCGCCGCGCGGACGCGCCTGACAAGCTCGGGATCCTCGCGACCCGCGTAGGCGGCGAGGAACGGCTCGATGAGCGCGTCCTGGCCGCGGCCCTGGAACGACATCGCCAGCATGCCCAGCAGGGCGATCTGGACGCAGCGCGGGACGAACGGCAGGAAGCGCCCGCCGTGGAAGTCGATGAGGTACACGTCATCGCCCTTGACGAGGACGTTGCCGAGGTGCAGATCGCCGTGGGAGAACCGCGCATCGCGCATGGCGCGGACCGCGGCGGCGAGCTTCCGGACGAGCGCCTCGGACGGCGCCGCCGGCCACGGCGCGGCGCCATCCAGGAACTCGCCCGCGAACAGCGCCTCGCGACACCCCCAGCGCTCCCAGAAATAGCCGCGCGGGACCGGCACGCCACGCGCGCCGAGGCGCGCCAGATTGCGGCACTCGCTGCGCGCCTTGTCGGGCAAGACGAGGTAGCGGGCGCGGTCGAACGCGCGCACGTAGCGGTAGTGCTTGAGGAGCACACATCCGTGGGTCGGCGTCTCGACCTTCCACACGGTGCGCACCAGGTTCTCCTTGAGCTTCTCGGCCGGCAGGTGCAGCTCCCCGCGGACGAACGCCCGCAGGGTCGCGGCCAGCGCTTCGGTGTCGTCGTGCTCCTCCGGCATGCGCGCCCTCCTGCGGGACGATTGTGCGCGACGGGGGCACGACCGGTCAAGTGGACGGGCTCGCTCGACGCCGCCGCAGCCTTGGCGAAGGCGGCCCTTTCCTTCGGACTCGGCTGCGGCTACGATCACTCGTAGTTCGGGGCGCGCCGCCGCGGGAGCGGCCGCGCCGCGGACGTGCGGGAACCCTGTATCGTGGTGCCATGCGTAGAACGGCGCTTGCCGCGCTTGTGATCCTCGGGCTGTGCCGGAACGCCCCTGCCGAGGAGCGGTTGCTTGAGAAGTGGCGCTGGCGCGTCTTCACGCCCCAGAACGGCCTGCCCGAACGCAATTTTTCGGCGGTCTTTCAGGCCCGTAACGGTCTCTACTATGCCGCCAGCGGCAACCGAATCTTCCGGTACGACGGCTACCGCTGGGAGGAGCTGCCCTTCGCCGGCCAGGTCCGGCCCGAGGACGCGATTCGCGTCATCACCGAGAGCCGCGACGGCACCATCCTCGCCGCCACGGCCCGCGGCATCTGGGCCGGCCGTCTCGGCGCGAGCTTCCAGCGCGTGCTGAGCGCCGGCGGGCTGTTCCTGGCCGCCAACGAGGAGCGCCAGATCTACTTCATGGCGGCCGGCAGCCTGCACCGGTTCGAGGGCGCGCGCGTCCACCGGCTCCAGGCCGTCGAGGCGGTGCCCGCCGACGCGATCACGTGCCTGGCCGTCGATGGCGACCAGACGATCTGGGTGGGCACGGACAAGGGGCTCCTGCGCCAGGAGGGCTACTCGTGGCGGCCCGATCCGGAGCTGGCGGCGCTCGGCCTGGACGGCGCGGCGTGCCATGGGCTGTTCGTCACGAGCGGCCTCAGGCTCTGGGCGAGTTTCCAGAGCCGGGACAAGGGGTGGACGCTCATCGAGCGCAGGAACGGCCGCTGGCAGGCGCCGGCCGCGGGCGCGCCGAGCGCCGCCGTGCTCTCGCTCACGGGGTATCCGGACGGCATTCTCTACGCATCGACGACCGAGGGCGGCCTGTACCGCTACGAGATCGACGGGCAGTGGGCGCGCTTCCCGAGCATCTGGCCGGGGTCCGCCGTCACCGTGGCGAGCATCGTCGATGACCGCGGCGCCCTGTGGCTCTGCTTGAGCGCCGTGGGCATCGCGCGCTTCGACGCGCGCGGCGATCGATGGCAGCCGCTGCCCATCGATGCGTTCGGCCCGGGCAACGAGCACGTGCTCAGCCTGCTCGTGGCCAGGGACGGCACGACGTGGGTGGGCACCGAACAGCGGCTCTCGCGCGTCACCGGCGCGCGCGCGGAGACGTTCACCGAGACGCCCGTGCATCCGCTGCGCCGGATCTCCGCGCTCGCGGAGGACGCCGACGGCGCGCTCTGGACGGGAAGCCCGGAGGCGTTCCCGGGCGCCTGGGTCCTCGACGACGGCCGCTGGAGCCACTTTCGCCTGCCGTCGCCCTACGAGGACGTGGCCCTCCACCGCATCACCGCCGATCGCGAGCAGAGGCTCTGGCTCATCGCGGCCGAGCGCCATCGCGCCGGCGCGTGGGCGAGCGACGGCAAGAGCCTGACCCACTTCGACAAGGATGCGGGCCTGGCCGGCGATGTCGTCTACGCCGTCCACGTGAGCGCCAGCGGCGCGATCTGGTTCGGGACCGACCAGGGAGTGAGCCGCATCAGCAATTTCACGAGCCGCATGTTCCGGCACTTCACCCGCAAGGACGGCCTGGCGGCCGACCGCGCCTGGGACATCGCCGAGGGCAACGACCGCACGATCTGGGTCGCGCACCAGATCGGCGGCGGCGTGAGCCGGTTCGACGAACGCACCGGCAAGTGGACCCGCCACGGGATCGACGACGGCATGGCCAACGAGAGCGTCTGGTCCGTCGCGGGCTCGCCGCTCAACGATGTCTGGCTCGGCACGCAGAGCGGCATAACCCGCTTCGACGGCACCGCGTTCTACAACTACGAGATTGCCGAGGATCCCCTCATGAGCAACGTCTGGCCGCTCGCCATCGCGCCGAAGGAGCGCGGGGTGCTCGTCGGGACGCTGGCGAGCGGCGCGTTCCTGTTCCGGCGCGAGGACAACGACCCGCCGGCCGTCTTCCCCGCCGCCAACACGCGGGTCTTCCCTCACGGCCAGCCGATCAGGCTGTCGTGGGATGCCCGCGACCGCTTCGACCAGACCAACAGGGAGGATCTGCTCTACATTCTCACGCTGGACGGCAACGTGTGGTCGCGCGTCCACCGCGAGCAGACCTTCGTCGCCGACGCTCTCCCCCACGGACGCCACACGCTCCTGGTCCACGCGCGCGACCAGGACGGCAACCAGGCGCCCGTGCCGGTCAGGATCGAGTTCGAGGTGGCGCTGCCCTGGTACCGGCGGATCGCGGTGCTCCTGGGCGTCGGTCTGGGACTGGCGTTTCTCGCGTTCGTCCACCTGGCGGCCTTCAGGTGGCGCGCCCGCGCGCGCCGCGCCCAGGCGCTCCTGCGCCGCATCGTCCAGGACACCGGCAACACGATCGTGGCCGCAGGCGCTGTCCTGAAGGCGCAGGCCGGGGCGCAGCCCCGGAAGCGCGGCGCCTTCCACGGCGGCGATGCGGGCGCGCGCGCCCGCGGCCACGATCGTGTTGCCGGTGTCCAGGACGATGCGGCGCAGGAGCGCCTGGGCGCGGCGCGCCCGGGCGCGCCACCTGAAGAGATCGGAAGATCGTCGTGGAGGGAAA
>JBFZCA010000105.1:0-12846 GCA_041308205.1 Planctomycetota bacterium
TCGCGCCGCGGCGGCGCGTTTCCTCGCGGGGGGCTTGGCGGCCGCCTCGGCCTCGCGGGCCTTGGCCTCGGCCTCGCGCGCGCCCGGAAACTGGCTGCGCTGCAGGAGATACCGCACCAGCCTGATGGTGTCCACGTCCGCCGCGGGCAGCGCGAGCGCCGCCTCTCGCCAGTACGCCCCGCGGCTTCTGAGATCATCGAGGAGCCACAGCTCCTCGCGCGTGATCTCCGCGCGCACCTTCTGGAGCGGGTCGCGGCCGTCGGCCGCTCCGCGCACGTGCGGCCGCGGCGGAGGATACGGCGCGGCCTCATCGAGCAGGTAGTCCGCGGACGTGCCGAGCACCCTGGCGATCGTGCGCAGCGCCAAGGCGGAAGGGCGGTTCGTTCCCGTCTCGATCTTCGAGAGCGAGCCGGGCGAGATGCGGCAGCGGGCGGCCATGTCGCGCTGCGTGATCTTGAGATCCAGGCGAAGGTTCATGATCTTGCGGCCGGTTTCCATGCGAGATCCTCACTGACGGTGGCGCCGACGCGGCGCGCACACTAAGATAATTCCCGGGCGCTCGGTTGCGCAAGGGCGCCGCGGGGCCTCGGGGAGGAGCCCGACGGCTTCCCGGGAGAACGACGCATGCGGAGAAGACCTTTTCACGTTCATCTGCGCGCGATCGGCGCGGCGGCCGCGGTTCTGGCGGGGGGCGCGCTCCTCGCGTGCAACGTGCCGGTGTTCAGATACGCGCTCGAGCGCTGGCATTCGGACGACTACGAGCTGTACGTGTTCCATCGCGGCGCCCTGGGGCAGGACGAGAGCGCCGCGTGCGCGTGGCTTGCCGAGCGCGCGACGGCGCCCGAGGGACGCGCGAACCTGCTCGTCGCGGCGGTGGATGTCGGCGCGCCCATGGATCCTTCGGCTCAAGAGGTGTGGAAGGACCGGCGGCCCGCGGCGCTTCCGTGGGCGGTGCTGCGCTATCCGCGCAGCGCGGGAATCAAGGATGACGCCTGGGAGGGCGCCTTCAGCGCCGCGGCGGCGCGCGCGATCGTGGACTCGCCGGCCAGGCGCGAGCTCGGGCTGCGGCTTCTCGGCGGCGACGCGGCGGTGTGGGTGCTGCTCGAGAGCGGGGACCGCGGCAAGGACGATGCGGCCGCCGCGGCGCTTGCCGGCCTGCTCGGGAAGCTCGAGAAAACGCTCGAGCTGCCGCCGCAGGATCCCGCCGGTGGCGAGGTCCTCGGGGAGGATGCCGCCGGCGGCGCGGCGGCCGAGGTCCCGCCGCTCCGCCTCTCGTTCACGCTCATGCGTGTTCCGCGCGGGGGCGGCGCCGAGGACATGCTGGCGAGCATGCTGCGCGGGACCGAGCGGGAGCTGCGCGCGCTCGACGGCGAGCCGCTCGTGTTTCCGGTCTTCGGCCGCGGCCGCGCGCTCTATGCGCTCGCCGGAGCCGGCATCACCGAGGACAACGTGAGCCCGGCCTGCGAGTTCCTGGCCGGGCCGTGCTCCTGCGAGATCAAGGCCTTCAACCCGGGCACCGATCTCCTCATGGCGGTCCCGTGGGATGACTGCCTCGCCGATGGGATCGACTCCCTGCCGCCGCTGCCGCCCCTGACCGGACTCGCCGTGGAGCCGGCGGCGGCGGAATCCGCGACGGCGCGCGGCCGCGTGCTCGTGTCGGCGCTCATCGCCGGGGCGGTGCTGCTCCTGGGCGTGGCGGTCGGAACGGCGTTCGTGCTGCGGAAGCGCTGAGAGGTGCGCATGCGGATTCTCGGGCTCGTGCTGCGGGAGATTCGTTACCGGCGTCTGAGCTTCGCGCTCGGCGTCCTTTCCGTCGCCGTGGCGGTGGGATGTCTCGCGGCCGAGCTCGCGTACCTCGGGCGCTACGGCGCCGCGCGGCAGGCGCAGATCGATGCGAAGATCGATGCGACCGCGGCCGCGATGCGGCGCATGGAGGACGACTACCGCGTCATCACCAAGCGCATGGGCTTCAACGTCCAGATCTTCCCGCGCGCCCAGGATCTGGCCGAGTTCCATGCGGCGGGCCACGGCACGGTCTTCATGCCCGAGGAGAACGCCGAGAAGCTCGCGCGCTCGCCCGTTGTCAGCGTGCAGCATATCCTGCCCGTCCTGCAGCAGAAGACGGCGTGGCCCGAGCGCGGGCGGACGGTGATCCTGATCGGCACGCGGGCCGAGATTCCCGGCGGCGCGGGCGCCGCGAAAAAACCGGTGCTCGACCCGGTGCCGGCCGGCGCCGCGGTCGTGGGCTGGTGCCTGCACCGCGACTTCGGCATCGCGCAGGGCGACCGCATCGTGTTCCGCGGCCGGGAGCTCGCGGTCGCGGGGCGCCACGAGGAGCGCGGCACGGCCGACGACATCTCGCTGTGGGTCAACCTCGCGGAGGCCCAGGAGATGCTCGGGCTGCCGGGGAAGATCAGCGCGATCCTCGCCTTGAGCTGCCAGTGCGAGGGCGCCGCGATCGAGGGCATCCGCGCGGAGGTCGCCGCGATTCTCCCGGATACGCAGGTGATCGAGTACTCGTTTCAGGCCCAGGCCCGCCGCGAGGCGCGCGCCCGCGCCGCGCGCGCCCGCAGCGATGCGGTCGGCGGCGAGGAATCGTTCGCCGAGGCGTCGCGCCGCGCCTGGGAGGAATTCGCCGCGGCGCTCGTGCCCGTGGTGGCGGCCGCGTGCTTCGCGTGGATCGGAGTCCTGGCGCTGCTCAACGTGCGGGAACGCAGGAGCGAGATCGGGATTCTGCGCGCGCTGGGGGTGCGCGCGCGCGATATTCTGGTGATATTCCTCGCGAAGGCGGGGCTCGTCGGCGCGACGGGCGCGCTGATAGGGTACTTCGGGGGCATTGCGGCGCTTCGCGCGGCATCCCCGGCCGGCGTGCCGCTCTTTTCCGCGGGCCTCTTCGCGGCGGCAATGCTCGGCGCGCCCGTGCTCGCCATGCTCGCGAGCTGGCTTCCGGCGCTCATGGCCGCGCGGCAGGATCCGGCGGCCGTGCTGAGAGAGGAGTAGCGCGGTGCTCGCGGCGATCGAGCTGGTCAAACGGTATGACGGGCCCCGGGAAACGGTGGCGGCGCTCGCGGGCGCGTCGCTGCGCATCGAGGCGGGCGAGCTCGCCATCGTGCAGGGCCCGAGCGGATCCGGGAAGACGACGCTGCTGCTGGCGTGCGGCGGCCTGCTCGCCCCGGACGACGGCCGCGTGCTCGTCGAGGGACAGGACCTGTACCGAATGACGCCGAACGAGCGCGCGGCGTTCCGCGCCCGGACGATCGGGGTCATCTTCCAGCAGTACCATCTGGTTCCGTACTTGACGGTGCGCGAGAACATCATGGCCGCGGCGCTCGCCGTGTCCGATGCTCGGGCGGGCGATCGGGCGCACGATCTTGCGGCGCGGTTCGGCCTGGGCGATCGCGAGGAGCACGTGCCCGCGGCGCTGAGCACGGGCGAGCGGCAGCGCACGGCGCTCGCGCGGGCGTTCCTCAACCGGCCGCGCCTCATCCTGGCCGACGAGCCCACCGGCAACCTCGACGCCGCGAACGCCGAGACGGTGCTGGCCGCGCTGGCCGAGTTCGCCCGGGGCGGCGGGGCCGTCTTGCTCGTGACGCACGATCCGCGGGCGGCGCCGTACGGCGCCAGGACGATCGCCATGAAGGCCGGGAGCATCGGGGCGCCGGCCTGACGCCGCCCGCTCGCGGGGCAGCGCGATGGGGGCGGACGGGCGGGCCGGTCCGCCCCGCGGTCTCAATCCTCGGGCTTCCAAGCCCTTAACGGGGCGGGCGCGGCACAACCGCGCCGCCGTGGTACAATCGACTCCTGGAGGACGAGGAACGCCGTGATGCGCCGTCTGATACCCCTTTTCCTGCTTGCCGCGGTCGCGGGCTGCGATCGATCGGGGAGCATCAACGCGCGCGGCCTGCGCATAAGCGAGGTGCTGCCCGACGCGCGGCGGTTCACGATGCCCGAGTGGCTCGATGCCTGGGATGCGATCGAGATCTACAACCCCGCGTCGAAGGCGCTCAAGCTCGGCGGGTATTACCTGAGCGACAGCGGCGGCGACCTCACGAAGTGGGCGTTCCCCCAGGGGACGACCATACCGGGAGGCGGCTTCCTGGTCGTCGCCGCCGGCGGCGAGCCGGCGGAGAGGCTGCATGCGACATTCGGCCTGGGCAGCGGGGATGACGTGTACTTGACCGCGCCCGATGGCGTGACGGTCATCGACCACGTGGACTTGCCGGTGCTCGGTACGGATGTCGCCTGGGCGGCCGACCCCGATGATCCGGGGCGCTACGTCGAGACGTGGCGCCCCACGCCGGGCGCGCCCAACGAGATCATCGGCCTGCACCTGCGCGTCGTGAACGTGACGCCCGCGTACCCGTACTCGCCGGTGACGATCGCGGTGCGGGTGGAGCGGAAGCTCCCCGGCGCCGAGGTCGTGCTCAGGTACAAGGTCAATCCCGGCGATGCGAGCGGCGCCGATGCGTGGCCGCGCGTCGCGATGACGCCGCACGCGAGCGATGCCAAGCTCTACACGGCCACGCTGTCCGGGCGCGGTCTCGCGTATCTGGATCCCCTCAGCGCGGCGCCGACCGTCATCGGCTACTACGTGCACACGCAGAACGATGCGGGACGCACGGTACACGATCCCGAGGACTACGCGGCCTCTCAGAACGTCCGTCGCGTGCATCGCCTTCGGATGGGGTGCGACAAGCGCCTCATGCTCTCGGAGGTCATGCCCGAGTGCGAGCTCGTGCACGTCGACACGGCCGATCTCGCCAGCTCGCCCGGCTGGGTCGAGCTGTACAACTACGGCGAGGAGGAGGTCTCGCTCGACGGGGTCTACGTCGACGACGAGTATCTCGGCGAAGGGGGGCAGGCCGAGCTCGCGACGGGCTCCACGGTGCTGCCGGGGGCTTCCCAGCTCCTCTATGCCCGGGCGCTGGGCGATGTGAGCGCGTTCGACCTGCCGTACAGGCTCTCGAAGGGGGGCGGGTTGCTCGTCCTGCGGGAAGGTCTGGGAAGCGCCGAGAACGCGATCGAGATCAGCCGTCTGAGCTTCGGCGCGGTCCTGCGAGACCAGGCCTCCGGGCGCTGCGACAACGACGGCGCCGACGAGGCGCGGACGCTTCGCTTCGCCACGCCGCGTTCCCCGAATTCCTGCGGCTCGGACCGGGTATGGTTCACGCCCGATGTCGCCGTCTGGGTCGAGTGGCCCGGCATGGGGGCGGGGGCTTCCGGCACCCTCAACCCCGCCGCCGGCGAGCCGGTGACGGTGTGGGCGCGTCTGGGGTGGGAGGGCATGTGGACGACCGCCTGCGCGGTTCCCGCCGCGAAGGTCGCGTGGGAGGATGACGGCGGCCGCGGCGGCGAGGCGGAGCTGCGCAGGATCGGCGGCGGCACGAGCGATTGCTTCACGGCCGACATCGGCGGGTGTGCGCAGGGGGCGCGGGTCCGCTGCACGGTGACGGCGACTCTCGGGAAGACGACGATCGTCTCGCCCGAGCGCGTGTTCGCGGCCGGATACGAGCGGCCGCCCGTCACGATCACCGAAGTCGGCCTGCGGGGCGAGTACGAATGCGCGGGCGAGTGCGGCGATGCGCCCGTCGAGCGCATGCGCACGTTCGTCGAGCTGTACAACGCCGGCGACGCGCCGTTCGACCTCGCCGGCAGGTTTCTGTCGTTCTTCGCGCGCTCGTTGCCGGCGGACGACGAGCCGCACGCATCGCGGTACTCCTCGGAGGAGTGGCGCATCGAGGAGGGCGTGATTCCGCCGGGCGGCTTCGCGGTGATCGATCTGGACGGCGGCACGACAGGGCGCCCGTCGCTGCTCGCGCGCTATCGCGGCGGCGCGGCAACGCTCTACGATTCGCGGGAGAACGGCAATGCCGCGATCGACCGCTTCGAGTTTCCGATCATGTCGAGCTGGCAGGCCGCGGGAGCGTTCGGGCGGTCCGCGTGCCAGGAGGAAGGTGCGGCGCAGCCGCCGTCCCCGGGAGAGCCCAACCTGTCGGCGGAGCCCCGCATCGCGGTCAACGAGGTCAACCTGTGGGATGCGGACGCGCCGTACGTCGAGCTCTTCTACAATGCGCAGGCCTGCGCGCCGCACTTGCCGCTCGATGGCCTCAAGTTCGGCCAGGCCAACGATCCGACCGGCGCGAGCCACCGGCCGATCGTGGCCGGAGATGTCGAGCTCGGCCCGGGCGAGCATGTCGCCGTGCGCCTCGGCCCGGCCGCGGCGGGCGAGGTGACCTGCGACATCGCGTACGGCCTCGCGGGCGGCCAGGTGTATCTCCACAAGCCCGATGACTGGGCGTGGGGCGGCCTGAGCACGCCGCTCGATTCGCTGGAGTACAAGGCCGTGCCGGCCGGGTTGTCGTACGGCAGAAAGCCGGACGGCGGGTCCGTCCTGAGCGGCATGGCTCCCACGCCGGGCGCGTCGAACTGCGCCGACGGCGTGCGCTTCGTGCGCGATGTGCCGCATTCGCCGCGCGATCCCGCGCCGGAACAAGCGATCGCCTTCGGCGTCATGGTGCGCGATCCGTGCTCCGTGACGCAGGCGAATCCCGGCGGGTCGATGCAATCGGTGGTGGTGCGCTTCCGCTGGCAGGGCAGCACGCAGACGATCACCGTGTCGCTGGCGCGGTCCCTGGATTCCGGCGGGTACCAGGTCTGGATCGGCGGCATGAGCGGCTCCGCGGCGGGCAGGGTCGGCCGCTATCTGGTCGAGGGCACGAATGCGTGGGGGCAGAAGACGTGGCTCACGTACAAGGGTGAGAAGAGCGCGCTTGTGTGGGACGACGCGTTCGCGTTCACCGTGGGGTGCGAGCCGTCGGACATCGCGATCAACGAGATCGCGCCGGGCGCCGAGGGCTTCATCGAGCTCCTCAATGCCGCCGGCGCGGAGCGCGACGTGAGCGGCGCGGCCGTGGAGGTGCGGGCGGACGGCGCCATCATCGCCATCGAGTCCGTCCCCGCGGGAAGCGTGGTTCCGGCGGGAGGGCTTCTCGTGCTTGACTACGCGGGGCTGCCGTACGCGGGCGCGCTGCGCCTCACGCATCCGCCCGCCGCGGGAAGCTGCACCATGGATGCGACCGAATGGGCCGCCCTGCCCGAGGGCCGCTCGTGGGGGCGCGTTCCCGACGGGGACGGCGCGTTCGGCGTGTGCGTGCCGACGCCCGAGGGCCCCAACGAAACCGCGGCGACGTCCTTCATCCGCGGCGATTGCGATGAGGACGGGGTGCTGGACGCCCGCCCGCAGGCCGAGAACGCCGATCTGGCGGCGCTGCTCGACTACCTGGAGGGCGAGGGCGCGCCCCTGCGCTGCGAGGATCGCTGCGACATCAACGACGACGGCGCGATCAATTACTCCGACATCGTCTACTTCCTGCGCAATTACTTCTACACCGACACGCCGGCGCTGCCGCCTCCGTTCCCGGAGCCGGGCCTCGACGCGACGCCGGACGCGCTGCGCTGCGAGTAGCGGCGCCCGCACTCCGCCATCGAGAAGCCTGCCCGCGGGCGCGGTCCTGGTTTGATTGCACCCCCTCGTTCGCCGTGCTACGATCGCCCGGCATCGCCCGGGTCTGCGCTCGTGCGCACGACGCCGGGCGCCTGGAGGAATCGTGGAGACCGGCGAACCGCCGCGCGAGCCAGCGGACACGTGCACGGGCCTCGGAGACGGGCGCGAGCCCTCGCCGCGCGCGGGGTGGTACCTCCTCGGCCTGGCCGTCTTCACGATGTTCTTCAACCTGTGGGGCCGGGCGATCGAGAACAAGGACTACGTCAGGTACGCGGAGGTCGCCCGCGAGATCGTCGAGGGCGGAGACTGGCTCATCCTCAGGTACGGCGGCGAGTACTACGCCGACAAGCCGCCGCTTCATTTCTGGAAGATGGCCGGGGCGTACGAGCTCTTCGGGGTGAACGCCGGCGCGGCGCGCGCGCCCTCCGCGGCGTTCGCGGTGCTCGGCGCCGTGCTCGCCTGGTTCTACGGCGCCCGGGTGCTGCGCAGCCGTGCGGCGGGAATGCTCGCCGCGCTCATGCTGCTCGGCTCCTTCGGCTGGTTCTGGTGGGGGCGGAGAACCAGGATCGACATGGAGTTCGGGGTGCTCGTGTCGGCGGCGCTCGTGTGCTTTCACCTCGGGTGGGAATCGGGCGGCGTGCGAAGGCGCTGGTGGTACGCGGGGTTCTGGGGCGCGACGGGGCTGGCGTTCCTCGACAAGGCCTGGATCGCGCTGAGCGGCTGCGCGGTCGTGGCGGCATGGGTCGCCGTCAACGCGGCGCGCAAGACGCCGGGGCTGCGGGCGCGCTTCGGCCCGGGGGCGTTCTTCGCGACGCTGCCAGTCATGCTGGCGCCGGTCGCGCCGTGGGCGCTGGGGCTGTGGCTGCACCCCGAGTCCGCGGCGTACAGGGAGGCGTTCCGCGCCCGGCATATCACGAACAGCCACGAATGGCTGCTCTTCTACCTGCATGCGCTGCCCACGTACCTGCTGCCGTGGAGCCCGCTCATCCTCTTCGGCGTGTGGCGGTGCCTGCGGCTGCGCCGCGACCCGGCGCGCCTGCGCGGGCTCGGCTTCCCGCTCACGTGGGCGGGCACGATGTTCGTCATGCTCAACCTCACATCCGTCAAGGATCACCGCTACCTTCTGCTCCTGTACGTGCCGTGCGCGATCGTCGGCGCCTGGGCGGCGGTGCAGCTCGCGGAGCGGCACAGGGCGCTGTGCGCGCGCGTCGTCGTGTGGGCCGACCGTCTGTGCGGCGCGGCCGCGGCGATCGCGTGCGCGGCGGCGATCGGCACGGCCCTTCACCACGGGCATGCCGTCGCCGCCTCGCTGGGGACCGCGGCGGTGCTTCTCGCGGCCTTCCTCCTGTTCAGGCGCTGGGCGCCGCTGCCGTTCGTACGGTTCTGCGCGAGCGTCATCATCGTTCTGCATGCGTTTGAAGCGATCGACGTGTCGCGCAACGAGCAGGCCTGCCCGCGCCTGCGAACGGCGAACGCGTTGCGCGCGAAGGGGCTTTCGGGCGAGACGGTCGCGGTCGTCGTGCCCGCCCTCGCGCCCGCGGCCGATCTCGCGGAACGGAAGCGCATCGCGCAGGCGCACGACAGAGCCGAGCGGCTGCGCATAGAGCTGAGCTTCTACTTCAACCGGCTGCTCGTACACGGGGAGGATCTCGCCGTGCTCGTCAACGATCCCGCGGTGAAGGCGGTCATCATGGAGAAGACCGCCGCCGAGGAGATGCGCGCCGATCCCGCGTTCGCGGCGTGGGGCGGCGTCGCGGCGCTGGACGGAGGCGACGCGGAGATGGTACTCTTCCTGAAAACCGATGGCTGACACGACCGATCGACATTTCATGGAGCGCGCGCTCATCGAGGCGCGCGCCGCGCTGCTCCACGACGATGTGCCCATCGGGGCCGTCGCGGTCGACCGCACGACGGGGCAGATCGTCGGGCGCGGCCACAATCAGCGCGAATTGCTCCAGGACCCGACGGCGCACGCGGAGATGCTGGCGCTGACGGCGGCCGCGGCGCACTACCGCTCGTGGCGCCTCGTCAACGTCGACCTCTACGTGACGCTCGAGCCGTGCGCGATGTGTGCGGGCGCGTGCGTGCTTGCCCGGATTCCGCGCCTGGTGTACGCGGCGGCCGACCCCAAGGCCGGCGCGCACGCGTCGATCATGCGGCTCTTCGAGGTTCCGGCGCTGAACCACCGCGTGGCGGTCGAGGCGGGGCTGCTGGCGGAGCAGTCGGCGGAGCTCCTGAGGGAGTTTTTCGCGGCGCTGCGGGCCGCCAAGGGAGGCGGGGAAGAGCCGGCCCCCCCGCTGGGCGCCTGAACCAAATCCTACAGCCACAGCCTACAGCCTATAGCCTAACACGCCCCGTCCCGCCGATGCCGTCCTTCGATCTTGTCTTCCCGCCGGCGAACGTTAAGATAGTACGATCGCGGCGGCCGGCGCCGCGTGCGTGCGGCGGAGAGATGCCGGAGCGGTTGAACGGGCCGGTTTCGAAAACCGGTGTGCCCTTAACTGGGCACCGGGGGTTCGAATCCCTCTCTCTCCGCCAGTTTTTGCAGCCGCGGCGCGGGCTTGTCGTTTTGCGGCCCGGAGATACAATGCCGTGAAGCGCGCTCCCGGCGGCACGGGGCGCGCGGCGGCTGTCTCCGCGCGACGTGCGGCGGCGCGCAGGCCCGCGCGGCGAAGGCTGCAAGGAGAGGTGTCCGAGAGGCCGATGGAACACGCTTGGAAAGCGTGTGAGTGGGCAACTGCTCCGGGGGTTCGAATCCCCCCCTCTCCGCCATACTCGTAAAAAAGGCCGCAATAGGGGCGCTGTGAATCTGGTCAGGCCCGAAAGGGAGCAGCCACAGCAGGTCCGCTTCTATGTGCGGCCTTTTATTCTTTCCCGGCCGGCGGGGCGCTCGCGGCGAACGCGGTCGCCGTCCGCGGTCCGGGAATCGTGAGGCGTCGCACGCAGCGCGCAGCTCTGGAGCGCCATGGCCTATCAAGTCATCGCCCTTCGCTACCGCCCGCGCCGGTTCGACGAGGTCGTCGGCCAGGAAGAGACCGCCCGCACGCTCGCGCAGGCGATCGAATCGGGCCGGCTGGCCCACGCCTACCTCTTCTCGGGCCCGCGGGGCGTGGGGAAGACCTCGATGGCGCGCATTCTTGCGATGGCGCTCAACTGCAGCGACCGGCGCGGGGGCGAGCCGTGCGGCGGGTGCCCCTCGTGCGCGGACATCGCGAGCGGCGCCGACCTGGACGTCATCGAGCTTGACGGCGCATCGCATCGCGGCATCGACGACATCCGGGAGCTGATCGCGGGCGCCGCGTGCGCGCCCATGCGCGGCCGGAACAAGGTGTACATCGTCGACGAGGTGCACATGCTCACGCGCGAGGCCTTCAACGCCTTCCTGAAGACGCTCGAGGAGCCGCCCCCGCACGTGAAGTTCATCTTCGCCACGACCGAGCCGCAGCGCATCCCCGAGACCGTGGTCTCGCGGCTCCAGCGCTTCGATTTCCGGCCGATCGGCGAGGCCGATGTCATCCGCCGCCTGGCGCAGATCTGCGACAAGGAGCGCGTCGCGCCCGCCGAGGACGTGCTCGCGCGCATCGCGCAGTACGCGCACGGCGGCATGCGCGACGCACAGACGCTGCTCGACCAGCTCATCGCGTTCGCGGGCGTGGCGCCGACGCTGCTCGATCTCGACCGCGTGGCGGGGCGCCTGGATCGCGGGCGCATGCAGATGCTCATGAGCGCGCTTGCGAAGGGCGACACGCCGTGCGTGTGGCACGTTGTGCGGGAGGCGCTCGGCGGCGTCACCGCGCCCGAGGCGCTGCTCGAACAGGTGTTGCTCGAGTACCGGGAGGGGGTCAAGCGCACGCTCGAGGGCGGCGGCCGGGTCGCCGAGGATGATCTCCTGCGCCTCGAGATCGTCTCGGAGGCGATCGCGCGCCTGCGCATGGCGCCTTTTCCGGAGATCGTGGTCGAGGTGACGCTGCTCAGGCTGGCGTCGTGCGAGGGCCTGGTGTCGATCGGCGAGCTCCTGGCCGAGGCGGCGGTCCGGAAGCCGGCCGAGACGCCGCCGAGAGCGCCTGAACAGCCCCGGAAACCGGCGGCGACGGCCCCGAGACCGCCTGCAGCGATCCCCGGAGCGCCTGCGGCGCCCCCCAAGCCGCCCGAGGCGTCTCGGCAACCGCCTGCATCGACCCCGAAACCGCCCGCATCGGCACCGAAACCGGCTGAAACGGCCCAGAAGCCGCCCGAAACGGCCCAGAAGCCGCCTGAGACGCCGCCGCTTTCCCAGGCGGTCCATATCGAAGCGGTATGGCCGCTCGTCCTTGCCGAGGTGCAGGCGCTGAGCGTGCGGACGGCCGAGTTCCTGCGCACGGCGGTCGTCAAGGAGCGCGCGCCGGGGGCCATCGTGCTCCTCGTGCGCAGCGAGACAACCCTCAGGCATCTCGGCCATGCCGCGCAGCGCGCGCTGATCGAGCAGACCTTCCGGAAGGTCGGCGGCGCGGCTGCAACGGTCGAGATCCAACTGGTGCGCGCCGCCGAGAACGAGGCGCCGCGCGAGAAGGACCTGGACGCGATGCCGATCTACGAGAAGGCCAAGGAGGTTTTCCGGACTCGACCGGCGTGACCCATGGCCGAGGAAAAGGACCTCATCAACCGTCTGATCGCCGAGCTGAAGCGCCTGCCCGGCGTGGGGCCGCGCTCGGCCGAGCGCCTGGCCTTCCACGTGCTCGTCGCCCCGGAGGCCGAGGCGATGGCGCTGGCTCACGCGATCCGCGATGTGAAGAAGAAGCTCAGGCCGTGCCGCGAGTGCTTCAACGCCGCCGAGGGCGATCTGTGCGCGATCTGTCAGGACGCGCGGCGCGACGCCGGGGTGATCTGCGTCGTCGAGCAGCTGCGCGATCTGGTGGCGATCGAGCGCGCGGCGGCGTTCAACGGCCGCTACCACGTGCTCCTCGGCGCGCTCTCGCCGCTTGACGGCATCACCGAGGAGCATCTCACCCTGGGGGCGCTCGTTGCGCGCGTCGGGCGGGGCGGGATCACGGAGGTGATCCTGGCGACGAACCCGACGCTGGAGGGCGACAACACCGCGCTCTGCGCCTGGGAGATGCTGCGCGAGACGGGCGTCAAGGTGACGCGCCTGGCCCGCGGCCTGGCGTCGGGCGGGCAGCTCGGCTATGCGTCGGGGACGACCGTGGCCGAGGCCCTGGAGGACCGGCGCGAGTTCAGGGCGTGAGGGGTCCCGCGGACGCGCGGAAACTTGCGCGGGCGATCGCAAGCCGGCGTGCCGCGTCCTTCCTCGTGCAACCCAAGCCGACGAGCGCCGCCGCGAGGGCCTCGTGTGTGTGTCCGGCCGG
>JBFZCA010000106.1:0-15500 GCA_041308205.1 Planctomycetota bacterium
CTCGATCATCATCTTCACGGGCGTCCTGGCAAGCTGGGACGTCCAGTCCCGCACGAAGGAATTCTTCGTCCTGCTCCTCACGCTCGTCACCGGCGTCTTCGGCGTCTTCCTGAGCTTCGACCTCTTCCTCTTCTTCATGTTCTACGAGCTCGCGGTGCTCCCCATGTACCTCCTGATAGGCATCTGGGGCACCGGGCCCAAGGAATACGCCGCGATGAAGCTGACGCTGATGCTGCTCGTCGGCAGCGCCTTCGTCCTGGTCGGCTTCCTGGCCGTGTACCACGCCTCGGGGCTGCGCACCTTCGACCTGATCGCGCTCGGGCACGCCGAGTACGCGCACGATTTCCAGAAGTGGGCCTTCCCGATGATCTTCGTCGGGTTCGGCGTCATCGGCGCCCTGTACCCGCTCCACACCTGGTCGCCCGACGGCCACAGCTCGGCGCCGACGGCGGTGTCGATGCTGCACGCGGGCGTGCTCATGAAGCTGGGGGGCTACGGCGCGATTCGCATCGCCGTCTACCTGCTCCCCGAGGGCGCCAAGGTCTGGGGCCTGCTCTTCATGGTGCTGACGACGATCAACATTCTCTACGGGTCCTTCGCCGCCATCATGCAGAAGGACCTCAAGTACTTCACTGCCTACTCCTCGGTCAGCCACTGTGGGTTCGTGCTCTTCGGCGTCGCGTCGCTCAACTTCATGGGCCTGAAGGGCGCCGTGATCCAGATGTTCAGCCACGGCATCATGACGGGCCTCTTCTTCGGCCTGATCGGCATGGTGTACGGCCGGACGCACACGCGCATGATCCCGGAGATGGGCGGCCTGGGAAAGGTCATGCCGTGGCTCGCGACCGCGTTCTACATAGGCGGCCTGGCGAGCCTGGGGCTCCCGGGGCTCTCGGGCTTCGTCGCCGAGACGCACGTCTTCCTGGGCGGGTTCTTCGGCAACCCGTGGATCGACGCGGCCGTGGCGAAGACGCTCGCGGTGATCGCGACGCTCTCGATCGTCGTGACGGCGGTGTACGTGCTCCGCGGCCTCGCGACCGTCTTCCAGGGGCCGATTACCGATCCGCATTTCGAGCACCTGACCGACGCAACCTGGCCGGAGCGCATTTCGACGGGGCTGCTCGCGGCCGTGCTCGTCGTCGTGGGCCTCGCGCCCTGGCCGTTCATCGCGCTGATCAAGGGGGCGCTCATGCCGCTCCTGAACCGCGTGTACCAGTGAGAGGTCGTCCGTGAACTTCGCGCTCATGCTCCCCGAGCTCATCGTGATCGCCACGGCGTTCGCCGTCGGCGGGGCCGATCTCTTCGTCGCGGACCGCTCCCGGCGGTCGCTGGCGCTGATCGCGCTCGGGGGCATCGCGGCGGCCTTCATCGCCGCGCTCGCGGCGGCGCCGCTCGGCGGCTCGCTCCTCGGCGGCCGCTTCGTCGTGGACGGCGCGGCGCGGTGGTTCAAGCTGCTCTTCCTGATCGCGGGCTTCATCACGATCATCCTTTCCAGGGATCTCCTCGAGGGCGGCGCGCGCGTCCGCGTGCGCGGCATCGGCTTTCCCGGCGAGTACTACACGCTGCTCCTCTTCACCGTGAGCGGCATGATGTACCTGATCTCCGCGACCGACATCATCGCGCTCTACGTGAGCCTGGAGCTCGCGACGATCCCGCTCTTCGTCCTGGCCGCGTGGCGACGCGACGATGCGCGCTCGGGCGAGGCGGGCCTCAAGTACGTGATCATCGGCGCGCTCGCGTCGGCCTTCATCCTCTACGGCCTGGGGATTCTCTACGGCCTCGCGGGCAGCACCGCGCTCGCGGCGATCGGCGCGAACGTCGCGCCGTCGCCCGCCTTCTGGCTGGCCGCGGCGCTCGTCATGGCGGGCGTCGGCTTCAAGCTGACGATCGTGCCCTTCCACCTGTGGGCCGCCGACGTCTACGAGGGCGCCCCCACCCCGGTGACCGCGTACCTCTCGGTCGCGTCCAAGGCGACGGGCCTCGCCTTCCTCTTCCAGCTCTTCTTCCGCGCGCTCATGCCGCACCTCGAAGCCTGGACGCCGCTGCTCGCGATCCTCGCCGCGGCCACGATGACGCTCGGCAACGTGGTCGCCATAGTCCAGAGCAACATCAAGCGCTTCATGGCTTTCAGCGCGATCTCGCAGGCGGGCTACCTCATCATGGGCTTCATGGCGCCGGGCGCCGACGGCGTCGCCGCGATGCTCTTCTACATGCTCGTCTACGTGGTGACCAATCTGGCGGTCTTCGCGTGCATCGTCTGGTACTCGAACGAGACCGGCAGAGAGCGCATCGAGGACTACCGGGGCCTGTCGCGGACGAATCCGCTCATGGCGCTCGCCATGATGATCGCGCTGTTCAGCCTGGCCGGCATTCCCCCGCTCTCGGGCTTCGTCGGGAAGTTCTTCCTGTTCAGCATCGCCTCCGCGGCCGGCTATCACTGGCTCGTGGCCGTCGCCGCCGTGAACTCGACGATCTCGCTGTACTACTACCTGCGGGTCGTGCGGCAGATGTACATCGAGCCGGCCGCCGGCGACGCGGCGCCGCTTCCGAGCGGCCGCGCGCTCGCGACCGCCATCGGCGCGCTGGCCGTTGCGGTCGTCCTCCTCGGCATCGTGCCCTGGTTCTACGAGCAGGTGCACGCCCACGCCGTCGTCTGGGCCGCCGCGGTGCTCAGATAGCCGGCGCCGGAAGGCCCGCGCCGCTACCCCTTCGCTCCCCTTTTCGATACAATGAATACATCGAGAACAACCTGTGCGCATCCGCGCGCACGCCGACAGAGAGGATTCAGCCATGCATCGCCTGCTTGCCTGTTGCTCGTTGTGTGCGCTCCTCGGCTGCGCCTTGCCGGCCGGGTTCCAGCCGATCTTCAACGACGTGGACCTTGCGGGGTTCCAGGTCGTCGGCCCGGCCCTCTGGACCGTCGAAGGCGATGCGATCGTCGGGCGCCAGGACCCGAGCAACCCCGGCGCCGGGTTTCTCGTCACGAACCACACCTGGCAGGACTTCGAGCTGTTGCTCGAGTTCAAGGTCGTGCCGCAGTACGGGCGGAGCGTCGTGATCGTGCGCGATCTCAAGGCCGGCGCGGGCGACCCCCTGAAGGACGGCTGCGCCGTGCAGATCCTCGACCGCGAGGATGCGCCCTACGGGACCGGGAGCATCCTCGGCCTGACCCCGAGCCTGGACGGGGCCCAGAAGCGCGGCTGGAACGAGATGCGCATTCTCGCGTTCGGCGAGTGGCTGCGCGTCGACCTCAACGGCACGAAGGTCGCCGAGGCCAAGGTCGGCAACGACCGCGAGGGAACGATCGACCTGTACTGCACGGGCGGCCGCGCCGAGCTGCAGACGCGCGCCTACTTCAGGGGTCTCGCGGTGCGGTCGCTGTACGAGACGCCGCCCGAGTTCGCGGACAAGATCCCGGCCCCGGGCATGGAAGAGCCCGAGGACGAAGAGCCGAGAGAACCGGAGAAAACGCCCGAGGAGCTCTTCATGGAGGAGTTGAGCAAGCTTGTGGACTCGAAGCTCGCGCCGATCGCGGCGAAGCTCAACGAGCCCGTCCCGCCGCCCGAGACGGTGTTCGGGCCGATCATCGACAAGAAGCTCGCCGAGTTCGAGCAGAAGATCGCGCCCGCGCTCGCGAAGGCCGGCGAGCCGCCGCCCCCGCCCGACGCCGCTCTCGACGCCATCGTCACCAAGAAGCTCGCCGAGTTCGAGCAGAGGATCGCGCCCGCGCTCGCAAAGGCCGCGGAGCCCCCGCCGGCGCCCGACGCCGCGCTCGACGCCATCGTCACCAAGAAGCTCGCCGAGTTCGAGCAGAAGATCGCCCCCGCGCTCGCAAAGGCCGCCGAGCCGCCGCCGCCGCCCGACGCCGCGCTCGACGCCATCGTCGCGAAGAGGCTCGCCGAATTCGAGCAGAAGATCGCGCCCGCGCTCGCAAAGGCCGCCGAGCCCCCGCCGCCGCCCGACGCCGCGCTCGACGCCATCGTCACCAAGAAGCTCGCCGAATTCGAGCAGAAGATCATGCCCGTTCTTGCGAAGCTCGCCGAGCCCACGCCGGCGCCCGAGGCGGTCATCGAGCCCATGATCGACAAGAAGCTCGATGCGTTCTTCACGCAGAAGATCGCGCCGCTTCTCGCAAAGCTCCCCGCGGAGGTCGCCGCGCAGGTCTATCAGAAGATGAGCACTCCCAAGAGGAAGCTCTGACGCCAGGCGGCGCGCGGGCGTCAGGATCGAGCAGCACCCCCTGCGCGCGGCAAAGGCCGTGCGGAGGGGTCGGGCGGCGCCTCCTCCTTGGCGAAGCGCAGGGCGGGCTCGCCGCGGAAGCCGCGCATGAATTGCTCGAAGGCCTTCGTGAGCACCTCGTCGCCCTTGGCGATGAGCGGCAGCGTTTCGCGGGCCACGGTCGGTTTCATCTGCAGCACTACCTTGTCGGTCTTGACGTGCCGTATGACGCAGTTGACCCTTCCCTCCCAGTCGTTGCTGATGGGCACGCTGCCGTAGAAGTCGTTCGTTCTGATTTTCTCGGCCTCGAGGCCGATCCGGATGACGTAGTCGGCGCTCGTGTCCCCGCCCAGGCCGAACGGGCTGTCCGCGAAGAGGCCCTGGACGCGCGCTTTCCGCCTCGGGTCGTCGGCGACGTCGGCCCCGACCTTCTTCTTGACCTCGAGGAGGAACAAGGAGCCGTCGGGAGGCGGCCAGGGGGCCGCGGCTTCCTTCGCCGGAGAATCCTCCTTCGCCTTGGGCGCTTCCTTGGGTGCCGTTTTCTCCTTGGCGCCGTTCTTCGCGGCCTTGGTCTTGCCGGCGGTCGCCGGGTTCTTCAAGTACGCGCCGGCCTTCTCGAGAAGCCGCACGGCGTCCTTGGGCCGGTCGACCTCCAGGCACAGGAGCGCCAGGCGCAGGCAGCCCGCGGCATCCTCGAGCTTCTTCTCTCGGTTCTCGATCTCGGCCGCGATGCCCTCGGCGTTCACCCGTTTGACCACCTGCCGCGCATCGAGCCGCAGCGATACCCCCTTGTGCACCGCGAAGATGTCGCCGCCTTCCTCGCGCACGATCTCGCAGAGAAGATCGCTCCCCGTGGCAAGGACGAGGAGGACCTTGGGCGCCTCGGGAGCGGCGGAAAGCGCCGCCCACGCGAGGAACAGAGCCTGCAAGCATGCACTCATCATTCCATTTCTCCTTCGCAACGTCCGCCTGCCATTCCCTGACAAGGGCCTGCCCGCCTGTAAGACACCGCCGGGGCACAAGAGTTTCATGAAAAATCGCGTGCTCGTGTTTAATTTTTTCACGTTGGGGTAAGAGCGCAAGAGGCCCGCGCCGCCGGCTTCACCCTCGTGACCTACGACCTCGCGACGATGGCCCCCGTCGTGAGGGCGTGGTCGGAGCAGGGGATCGACCACGCCGGGGTCGTCTTCGTCGACGAGCGCACCATCGCCCCCAACGATTTCGGCGGCCTCGTTCGGGCGCTCTCCAGCCTGTGGGATGCGACCCATGCCGGAGACTGGACGAACCGCTGCGTCTTCCTCGCCAGGGAGGCCGCGCACTAGGACGGGCCGCGCGGTATACTGATTCCTGCACCGAAGTCCCCGGAGGAACGCACATGACCGCACCCGGCGCGCGCAGCCCGGAACCGGAGTACATGGACGACCGCGCGGAGGCCGAGGCCTACGCCGCCGCGGATTTCTCGAGCGTCAACGCCGCGTTCGCCGAGAGGCTCGTCGAGCTGGCGGCCGCCATCGACAAGGCAGAGGCGCTCGACCTCGGCACGGGCCCGGCCGACATTCCGATCCGCGTCGCGCGCCTGAAACCCGGCTGGCGCATCACCGCCGCCGACGCCTCGGCCGCGATGCTCGACATCGCGCGCGGGAACGTCGACGCCGCCGGCCTGCGCGGCCGCGTCGTCCTGGTCCAATCCGACGCCAAGCGCATGGAGCTCGGCTCGGCCGCCTTCGATGTCGTCTTCTCGAACAGCATCATCCACCACATCACCGACACGCACGCCCTCTGGAGCGAGGTCGCGCGCGTGGCGAAGCCCGGCGCCCTCATCTTCTTCCGCGACCTGGCGCGGCCCGCGAACGCCGCGGCGGCCCGCGCCATCGTCGGCGCCTACGCGGGCGCCGAGAGCGCAACGCTCCAGGAGGAGTACTACCGCTCGCTGCTCTCGTCCTACACGGTCGAGGAGGTGCGCGCGCAGCTCGCGAAGGCGGGGCTGCGCGGCCTCGCGGTCGCGATGGCGACCGACAGGCACCTCGATGTCTCCGGCAAGGTGGAACCATGAAAGTCTCACGTTTCCGTTCGGCGGCAGCGGCGGCGCTGCTTGCCGCCGCCTTCCCAGCGGCAGCCGCGGACGCGGCCGATGCTCCCGCGACGCGCAGGCCGAACCTGCTCCTTGCGATCGCCGACGACTGGGGGTTCCCGCACGCGGGCGCCTACGGCGACGCGGTCGTCAAGACGCCGGCGTTCGACCGCCTGGCCCGCGAGGGCGTGCTCTTCACCAACGCCTACACCTCGTCGCCATCCTGCACGCCGTCGCGCGGCGCGCTGCTCACGGGGCAGTGGCACTGGCGACTGAGGGGCGCCGCGAATCTCTGGAGCATCTTCCCGGACGCCTTTGCAGCGTACCCGGAGATTCTCGCCAAGGCCGGGTATGTCGTCGGCAGCACGGGCAAGGCCTGGGGCCCGGGCCGGACCGAGACGCCGGGGCGCGCGCTCGCCGGCGCGCAGCACAAGAGCTTTCAGGATTTCCTGTCGCGCCGCGCCAAGGATGCGCCCTTCTGCTTCTGGCTCGGCAGCGGCGATCCGCACCGGCCCTACGTCGAGGGCTCGGGCGCGGCTGCCGGCATTCCGCTTGACCGCATCGCGCCGCCCGCGTGCTTTCCGGACAGCCCCGAGGTGCGCGGCGACATCGCCGACTACTACTTCGAAGTGCAGCGCTTCGACGACCTCGTCGGCCGGGCCCTGGCCTCGCTCGAGGCTGCGGGCGAGCTCGACAAGACGCTCGTCGTCGTCACGAGCGACAACGGGATGCCGTTTCCGCGCTGCAAGAGCGCCATCTACGACACGGGCGTGCGCATGCCGCTCGCCATCAGGTGGCCCGCCGGGTCGAAAGGCGGCCGCCGCATCGATGACTTCGTCAGCCTGACGGACATCGCGCCGACGTTTCTCGCGGCCGCGGGCCTCGCGCCGCCCGCCGACATGACGGGCCGAAGCCTCCTTCCGCTCCTCCGCGCCGAGGGCGCGGGCCGCATCGACCCGGGCCGCGACTTCGTCCTCTTCGGCAAGGAGCGCCACGTGCCGTCGCAGGAGCGGCCCGACATGGGCGGCTACCCGTGCCGCGCGATTCGCACGCACGAGTTTCTCTACATTCGCAACTTCACGCCCGAACGCTGGCCGTCCGGCACGCCGAATCACGAGCGCGCTTCATTCCCGCGCAGCTGGTACGCGGACTGCGACAACGGCCCGACCAAGGCGTACATGATCGAGCAGCGCGACAAGGACGCGGCGCACCGGCGGCTCTACGACCTTGCCTTCGCCAAGCGTCCCGCCGAGGAGCTCTACGACCTGCGCACGGACCCCGCGCAGCGTGCGAACATCGCCGCCGACCCGGCCCGCGCCGAGATCCGCACCGCGCTGGCGGCCCGACTCACCGAGCTTCTGCGCGCAAGCGGCGATCCGCGCGTTGTGGGCGGCGCGGAGGTGTTCGAGAGCCACCCCTACCTGGGCGGAGGGGTTCCGTACGAGGAGCCGCGGAAGAAGTGACGCGCGCCGGGGCTATCTCCCGCCGCGGCCGCCGGGCCCGCGCTGCTTGCCCTGATCCTGGCCCATCAGCCCGCGCATCATGTCGCCCATGCGGCCGCCGGGGCCGCCCTCATCCTCGCCGGCCTTGGCGGCCATGCCGCTGCTCATGAAGCTCTGGGAGGACTCGGACAGCTCGTTGAAGGTCGCAACCTGGGGCGCCGTGAGAATGCCCTGGACCTCGGTCAAGTAGTCGTTCTGCGTCGTCGTCATGAGCTCCCTGAGCTTCTCGAAGTTCTCGCGGCCGAAACCGCCGCGGCCGCCGGCCCTCTCGGCGGGCTGGGCGGCGGGCTGCTGGCCTTCGCCCTGGTTCTCGGCGTCCGGCCTCTTCGGCGCGTTCTGGGCGAAGAAGGCCCTGCGCTCCTCATCGATCTTGTCGCGGTACTTCTTGGTGATCTCGGCGTACTTGTCGCGCTGGGTGTCATCCAGCGCCAGCGCCTTGGCCATGGAGTTCACCTTGAGGTTCAGGCGCTCGTACGGCCCCTGGCCCAGCTCTTCCATTTCCTTGCGCCGCTCCTCGCGCTGCTTGTCGGCCTCCTCGCGCTGCTTCTGACGCTCTTCGTCGCGCAGCTTGCGCTCCTCGGCAATGAGGGCGAAGACCTGGCCGCGCAGCCCTTCCTCGATGACCACCGTCGTCTCCCCGTCTTCCCCGGATGCCTCCGCGAGTCCGCCGGCCGGAACCGGCCTGACCGAGAGCGCGTTGGCAAGCTCGGTTTGCATCGCGGTAAGACGCTTGACATCGGCCTTGAGCGCCTTGACGGCGTCCCGGGTCGTCTGAAGCTCGGTCTGGAGCTGCGCCACGGCCTCGGGGTCGTCGGCCTTATCACCGGCGCCGAGATAGTACACGCCGCCCACGGCGGCGGCTCCGATCACGACCGTGAGCAGCACGCTGATAACGATCTTCTCCATGGCGCCCTCCTACAGGCCCTTGCCGCACCTCTGCCGCGGCCGCGGTTGCGAAGTCTCTCGGTACAAGAAGATGCTACCCCGCCGCCCCTCGGAAGTGGCGACCGGGCCTCTCCATCCTATACCTTTGAACGCAGACTCACCTGCGCTTTCCACCGCGCGTAGCCGGAGGCCGTGACCCGGGCGTCCTCGGGCGCGCGCAGCCTGAGCATGAAACCGCCGCGCGACACGTGCGCCACGCGCGCCCCGCCGGTCTCGCCGGGGGTCAGCACGGTCAAGATTTCGACGAAGTAATCGCGCCCCGGCAGGCCCTCGACCGTCATGAGCCAGACATCGCCGTCGAGCCCGGCCTCGATGAGGCGCAGGTTGCGGCTCGTTCCCCCGGGAGGCGTCTCCTCGTCGATCGGCAGGCACTGGATCCCGCCCGAAAACGCGATGCGCGCGCTCTTCCTGCCGCCCGGATGCGCGAACTCGAGGCGCACGAACGTCCCCGTCCCGTTCGCCTCGACGCTCCAGTCGCACGCCTTGCCGTCGACCGCGGCCTCGCGCACGATCGCGCCCGCGGGAAGCTGCGGCGCGAGCTCGAGCTCGATCGGCGGGCCGGCGCCGCGCAAAACCTCGATGTCCAAGACGCCGTCCTTCCGGACGAGCGTCGCGTCGAAGCGCTCGGCCCCGAACGGAATCCGCGCGACGTGCAGGCGGCCCCACGTCGGGGGAAGTCGGGGGGCGAGCTTCGCCCGGCGGGCGGGCACATCGACTTCGAGGCCGAGCAGGCCGTCGAAGAACCCGTTGACGACCGCCAGCTCCGAGAAGAGCTGGTGCGGGACGCCTTCCTCGAGGCGTTTCCAGAAGCGGCCGTGGAGAACCTCGGGCATCGGCCCGAGGCCGTCGAGCGTGCGCGCGCGCACCATGAACTTGAAGTTGCGAAAGGCCTCCGCCGTCCGCCCGAACTTGAAGTCCGCGATGAGGAGCCCGGCGTTCCACACGGGCCACACCGATCCGGTCTGATAGGCCGCCGGATCGGCCGACTGTTCGCCGAGCGCGAGGCTGCGCACGCCCCAGTCGGCGCGGCAGTCGGCGCTCGCCATCGTCTTCACGCTCTCGAGCGCCCTGTCGGGCCTGAAGCTGCCGAGCCAGATGCCGACGGCGTGGTGAGGAACGCGCGCGGGGAGCGGGCGCCCGGCGCGGTCCAGGCCCCAGAGGTAGGTCGAGGCGGACTCGTTCCAGAGCTTCGCCTCGATCGAGGCGCGGGCCCCGGTCTCGAGCTCGCGGCAGCGCGCCGCGAGGCCGGGGTCCTCCATCGCCTCGGCGAGGTAGGCGACCGCGCGCAGCGCCTGCACCCACATGGCCTCGAGCTGCGTGTCCTTCCACACCGAGAAGGAGCTCTCGGCCGAGCCCCAATCGGACGGCTCGATCCGCAGCAACCCGTCCTCGGGGTCGGCGACCGAGCAGCACCACGCGAAGGCCTTGAGGATCATCGGCCAGTGGCCGCGGATGAACTCGAGGTCGCCCGTCGACTTCAGGTAGTGCCCGTACGCGGCCAGAAAGTAGACGGGGCCGTCCGTGTGAATGTAGGCGTAGCGGTACTTCGTGAAGTAGTCGGGCTGCAGATGGATGCTCTGCGCGACCTCGTGCACCGTCTTGCCGTCCTCGCGCTGGTAGCGCTGCAGAAACGTGAACGCCTCCCTGACCAGGTCGTCGCGCCCCAGCCTGAGGAACGCCCACGAGCCCAGCGTCGGCTCGTCGAAGAACCAGCAGTAGCGCGGGCGCGCGCCGTCGCCGGACGAGCTGTACCCCGAGACGATGCCGGGGCCGAGGAACGGATTCCGGACTCTGAGCTGCGCGAGCGAGACGACGCTCCAGGCGAGCGCCGCGTTCACCTCCTCGTCCGGCGAGGAGACGGCGGGCGCATCGGCGAGAAGGGCGCCGTAGTACGCGGCCGCGGCCGTGAAGTGCACGTCGAGACGCGCGCGCAGCTCGTCGATCGTCGCCTCGACCGAGGGCCGGCGCGGATCCTTGACGCCGCAGAGAATCGGCACGAAGAAGCGCCGCGCGGCCAGGGCCGGAACATCGAGTCTCAGCTCCTCGACGCCGTCGGGCAGCGACTCGCGGCCGGTCGCGAACGGCGAGCCCACGCGCAGCGCGAGCTCGCGCTCGGGATCGGCAGCAACGATCTCGCCGCGCGCCGCGTCGTAGGCAACGTCGAGCTTCGCGGGCGGCGCCATCTGCATGGGAGCGAGCGACGGGCGGAACCGCGCCGCGACGACGAGATCGGCGCTCGTCTCGACGTCGAGGAGCACCGCCAGGCCGGCGAGCCCGAGCGGCACGAACAGCGTGACGGTCGCCGCGAACCTGTCGTCGACGAGCCTGAGCTGCGCCATGTGCGGCGCCGCGGTCTGAACGCGCGCCAGATCGCGCGCGGGCCGGAATGTCTTTCCGCGGTCGGCGGAGAAGGCGAGCTCGAAGCGATCGAAGAGCTTCCAGGGGTATGCCCAGGCCTCGAACGTGCCGCCGGCCGTGCCCCAGATCCCGGCCTGCTCGCCGAGGGCCTCGATGTGGCGCCACGCCGTCGCCTCGCGCGAGAGGACGAGCGGCCCCGGGTCGAGCGCGAACTTGGGAATGCCCGCGTCAACTCGAAGCGCCGGGGCCCGGGCTGCGGCTTCCTCCGCGGCCGGAGGCGCGACTTCGGCCCCGCGCGCGAGACACGCCGCGCACACGCACAGGAACAGTTCTCGCATACGACCTCAATCCATGTGGAAGACTTCGAGGAGCGGCGTTTCGACCGGCGACCTGTCCGGGTTCGTCGCCATGATGTCGGCCATGTAGGCCCACCACTTCTTGACGACGGGATTCTCCGGCAGCGCCGCGCACCGGTGATCGCCGGCGCGCTTCTGCACCGCGAACAGGGTCAGCGTCGCCGGATCGAGGAAGATCGAGTAGTCGCTGATGCCGGCCGCCGCGAGCTCCCGGGAGAGCTCGGGCCAGATCTCGTCGTGCCGCCGCTTGTACTCGGCCTCGCACCCCGGCGTGAGCTTCATCGCGAACGCATATCTTTCCATGGCGCGCACCTCCTCGACATGCCGCGGGTGCATCGTACGGCAGCGGGCGCGCGCGCGCCACGGGCGGCCGGGACGCGCCGCAAGGCGCCGGCCCGCACCCGCGTTGATCGCATCCGGCGGGTCGGGTACGATCGATGGCGGCGTTCGGCGCCGGGATCGGCCGGCGCCCGCAAAACCGAAAGGAGCCTCGTATGCGCGATCGACCTCGGATGCGGCGGCGGCAGTTCCTCGGCGGCATCGGCGCGGGCATCGGCGCGAGCCTCGTGGCGCCCTCCTTCTTCACGCGCAGGGTGCTCGGCGCGAACGACGCGGTCGCGATCGGGCACATCGGCGTCAAGAACCAGGGGCGCGGCAACCTCAAGGCGTTCCTCACGCAGACGCTCGCCGTCTGCGATGTCGACACCGACGTCCTGCGCGCGGCCTACTCCGAGGCGAAGAAGGCCAATCCCGCGGTCGAGGGCTACACCGACTTCCGGAAGCTGCTCGACCGAAAAGACATCGACGCGGTCGTTACCTCGACGCCCGACCACTGGCACGCGCTGATCACGGTCCGCGCCTGCGAGGCCGGCAAGGACGTCTACTGCGAGAAGCCGCTCACGCTCACGGTCGCCGAGGGCCGCGCCATGGTGAACGCGGCGCGCGCGCACAAGCGCATCGTGCAGACGGGCTCGCAGCAGCGATCGGACGCGAAGTTCCGCAAGGGCTGCGAGCTCGTGCGCTCGGGATACATCGGCAAGGTGAAGAAGATCATCGTGGGGATCCCCGGCGTCAACTTCAACGGGCCGGCGCTGCCCGACGCCGAGCCTCCCGCGAACCTCGACTACGAGTTCTGGCTGGGGCCGGCGCCGTCCCGGCCGTACAACGTCAACCGCGTGCACTACAACTTCCGGTTCTTCTGGGACTACTCGGGCGGCCAGATCACGAACTGGGGCGCGCACCACCTCGACATCGCCCAGTGGGGTCTCGGCATGGATGAGTCGGGGCCCGTCACGATCAGCGGCGAGGCGAAGTTCCACGAGCAGAAGTGGTACGAGGTCCCGCAGTGGTTCAAGGTCGTCTACACCTATGCGAGCGGCGCCGTGATCGAGTGCGGCATGGGCCTTGCGGGCGGCACGACCTTCGAGGGCGAGAAGGGAACGCTCCACGTCAACCGCGGGGTTCTCGAGACGACGCCCGCGGAGCTCAAGGACGCCGTCCTCAAGGCCGATGACGTGCGCCTCTACGAGAGCGGGAACCACCACCGCAACTGGCTCGAGTGCATCAGGACGCGCAAGCTCCCGATCTGCGATGTGGAGATCGGCCATCGCTCGGCGACGGTCTGCCACCTCGGCAACATCGCGATCAGGACCGGCCGCACGCTGACGTGGGATCCTGCCAAGGAGCAGATCGCCGGCGACGAGGAGGCCGCCCGCATGCTCGACAAGCCCTATCGCGCGCCCTGGAAGCTGTGAGCTCGGACGGCATCCGATGGTCGGGCGATTGCGGCCCGCCGTGCCGGACTGGAACGATGGCCTGAGGAGGAGACCCGTCCTCACGGGGCACCATGGCCTTCCGGAACTTCCGCGGTGGCGGTAGGACGCATTACGTTACGGCCTCTTGCCTCCGCTCAGTCATCCGACCCTTGCCTGCGGCATCATCCCGGACTACGCGCAGGTCATCCTGAGCGTCGCACACCCACCTTCCACGAGCCTCGATGCGTTGCCGACCGCGACCCCGTCACCGCCACCTGCTGTGAACCGATGGCCCTGTTTTCGTGAGCGGCGATTGGTCATTCCTGTTGAGCGCCATAGACGTGAGGCGCGGAAGCCGCCGCGCACGTCAAAGGAGTTGCGAGAGAAGCGTCCGAGCCGGGACGACGACGGGCGGGGCGTAGGAGAAACAATCGCACCCCGCGTAGTCGAGGTCGACGACGACCTGGAACGCATGCGCGCAGCCGGTCTGTGTCTGGAATCGCGCAAGAGACGGCGAGAGTCGGTCATCGCGGTGCTTCGCTTCCACGAGAAACCACGGCTTACCATCGCGCAGAACCAGGAAATCCACCTCGTGCTGCTGCCGGTCGCGCACGTACCTGAGGTCGAAGCTCCCGAGCCCGAGATCCGTCCAGCCTTCGACGGCCTTCAGCAAATGGCACGCGCAGAACGTCTCGGCGCGGCTGCCGGGATCCTCGATGCCGGCCCAGTCGCGAAGAAACCATTTCGGTTCCTTCCGCAGCGCGCGCGCCACGTTCTTGTACCACGGACGCACGAGAAACCCGTACTGCAGAGAACAGAGCGTCGCGATCCAGCTCCGTACCGTGTTCTCGCTGACGCGAATCTGCCTGGCAAGGGTGCTGAAGACGACCTGCGCACCGGAATGTCGGGCAAGCACGCGGCCGAGGGTGACCAACTGATCGATCTCGTGAATCCGCGTCAGATCGCGGACATCCTCCTTGAGGAGCTGATCGTCGCGCAAGCGGTGCCAGCGCCTCGAAAAGCGCGCATCGCGCCGAATGAAAGGCTCGGGGTAGCCTGCGTGCTCCCAGAGCGCCTCCCAGTCCGCGGCGGAAATCGAACGCGGCGGACGAATCGGCTCTTCCGTCACGCTCCGGCACGCGAGCTCGCCGACGCTGAAGGGATGCATGCGAAAGAGAAAGTAACGCCCCATGAGACTGTCCCCGCCGCGGCGATACACATCCAGGCGGGACGCGCCTCGCGCCCGGAGCAACGGCACACGGCAACCTCGGCCGCGGCACACGACCCCGCGCCTGTCGACAACTTCCGGCGGATCTTAGCGCTGCCGTTCGGCCGTTCTTGGCGCAGATGCGTCTCCCTCGACCGACCTCGCCGCAGATGACGCGCTCGCGCTCGGCCTGCCCCGCATTCGCGGCCAGGAGCCTCTCCTGGTCGCAACACCGGCGGCAGCGCTATCTCCTCGAACGCGCGCGGCCGCCACGGCGACCGAAGCGCAATGATCTCTCAGCGCGCCTCCGTGTCCGTCCTGAACGGCGAGGCGGGCAGGCCCTCCTTGTTGTAGAGGTTGCAGTCGGGGTTGTTCGCCCAGCCGTAGCGCGCGGCGGCGGGCTTGGGCACCGCCGGCGACGACACGACCACCGTGTCGCCCGCGATCGCGGCGTCCGCCCACACGAACTTCCCGTCCTCGCCCGCAATGGCGAAACCCTCGAGCTTCCCGCCGCCCTTGGCGACCAGGCCGCCCCCCGCGCTTCGGAACCGCAGGACGATCTCGCCGCCCCGGACCTCCGCTCCCGCGTACTCGGGGCCCGCCGACACGATGTCCCTCCCGCTCCCGATGCGCAGCGCCTCGAGCGCGAGCCGGCGGCCGACGTCCTGCTTGTTCCGCGGGTGAATGTCGTCCGCGGCCCCGATGTCGATCGTCACGGCGAGCCCGACCTTCGGGTCCGCCTGCGCCGTCAGGAGCTGGGCTTCGCGCAGTTCCGCCCAGCCCGATTCGACGGGCTCCTTCTGCGGCGCCATGAAGTTCGCGAGCTGGACGACGAGGAACGGAAAATCGCCCACCCCGAACCGCGCCCGCCAGTCGCGGATCAAGGTCGGAAGCAGCGTCCGGTACTGCAGGGGCTTGCCGGCGTTCGACTCGCCCTGGTACCAGATCGCGCCCTTGATCGCGAAGGGCACGAGCGGCGCGATCATGCCGTTGTAGAGCACGGTCACGACGTTGGGATTCGATCCGGGCCGCTGCGGCACCGAGCCGAGCCGGGAGAGCGGCGCGGCGTCGCGCCAGCGCCACGGCCCC
>JBFZCA010000107.1:0-7784 GCA_041308205.1 Planctomycetota bacterium
TCTCTTCCCGCACGGGCGGATTCCACTCGTGAGACATGCTCAAGGAGGCAGGCACATGCGCGAGAATCACACGATCGTCGGGGTCCACATCACCGACCGCGTCCGTCACGCCGAGGAGGTCCAGAAGGTCTTCACCCGGTGCGGGTGCCAGATCAAGACCCGCATCGGGCTTCACGAGGTGTCGCGGGGCTACTGCGCCGCGAACGGCCTGGTGCTGCTCGAGGTCGTCGGCACGCCCGCCAAGACCGCGGCGATGGTGAAGCAGCTCAAGAAGGTCAAGGGCGTCCAGGTCAAGACCATGGTCTTCACGCACTGAGCGGAGGCCGGAGGACGCTTTGCGGCGCGGCGGCACGTTCATGAACGAGTGCTCAGGAAGGCCTGCGCGGCAGGCATCCGAGTTTCCGCGCCGGTCCTCGTTATTCCTTGCTTCCGGCGCGCGCGCGGCTTATCATCAGGGGCGTTGACGCTGAGAGGTCCGTTTTCGTCTTCCGTTTCGGGGCGCTTTCAGCGCTTTCGAAGTCTGAAACGCCGGCGCGGCCGGCTCTTCCCGGCGAAAGGAGTCGTGAGGGATGATGCGAGTTCTTGCCTGCAGCGTGATTCTTTGTGCGGTGGCCGGCGTGTATGCTCAGGATCTGGATCCGTGCGTCGCGGCCTGCGAAGCCGAGGCGCAGGCGATCTTCGATCGCTGCGTGGCGGCCGGAGTGCCGGCGGAAGAATGCAAGCTGCGCGCCGCCGAGTTCCTGAAGCTCTGCATCGCCGAGCGCTGCGAGAACATCCTCCCGCCCGTGACGTGCGAGGACGTGTGCGAGGAGGAGGCGCGGATCGTGTACGCGCGATGCATCGCCGGCGGCGGCAGCGAGGAGCTGTGCCGGGAGAGGTTCGATGCCGTCTTCGCGGCGTGCATCGAGGAGAAGTGCCAAACGGAACCGCCGCCGCCGCTCACCTGCGAGGAGCTCTGCAAGCTCCGCGCCGAAGAAGTCTACAAGATGTGCCTCGCAATGGGCGGGAGCGAGGAGGACTGCGCGGCGAAGCGCGACGCGGTCTACCGCGAGTGCGTGGCCGCGAACTGCGTTCTGCCGCCGCCGCCCGTCACGTGCGAGGAACTCTGCAAGCTCCGCGCCGCGGAGGTCTACAGGACGTGCCTCGCATCGGGCGGGACCGAGGAGGACTGCGCCGCGAAGCGCGATGCGGTCTACCGCGAGTGCGTGGCCGCGAACTGCATCGACCCGGTGCCCGTCACGTGCGAGGACCGCTGCAGGCTCCTCGCCCAGCAGGTCTACACGACGTGCCTTGCCACGGGCGCGAGCGAGGAGGACTGCGCGGCGAGGCGCGACGCGGTCTACCGCGAGTGCGTGGCCGCGAACTGCATCGAGCCGCCGCCCCTCACGTGCGCGGAGATCTGCGAGCAGTACGCCAACGCCGTCCTCAGGGAGTGCTTGAGCGCCGGCGTGAGCGAGCGGGAATGCTGGATCAAGCGCCAGGAAGCGCTCGAGGAATGTCTTTCCACGAGGTGCAACCTGGTGCCCCCCGAGCCGACGTGCGAAGAGCAGTGCTACGTGAGCGCCAAGCGGGTCTACGAGGCCTGCCGCACGAACGGCGGGACCGAGGAGGAGTGCCTGGCCGCCTACAAGGAGGCCCTGCGCACGTGTCTCGTCGAGGTCTGCGGCATCGAGCCGCCGCCGCCGCCCGAGCCGACGTGCGAGCAACTGTGCGCCATGAGCGCCAGGAAGGTCTACGAGACGTGCCTCGTGAACGGCGGGAGCGAGGAAGAGTGCCGGGCGCAGTACGAGGAGGCACTGCGCACGTGCCTCCTGGAGAACTGCGCCGTCGAGCCGCCGCCGGACCCGACCTGCGTGGAGCTGTGCTACATCAGCGCGAAGGAAGCCTACAAGGCGTGCCTGGAAAGCGGCGGAAGCGAGGAGGCGTGCCGGCTCGAGTACCAGGAGGCGCTGCGGGTGTGTCTCCTGGACAAGTGCAACGTCGAGCCGCCCCCGCCGCCCGAGCCGCCGCTCCCCTGCGACGAGGCGTGCAGCGACCGCGCCGCGCAGTTCTATGACGCGTGCCTCCTGAACGGCGGCACGCCGGAGACCTGCCGCACGCAGGCGGATGCCCTGCTCGCGCTGTGCCTCGTGCGCTGCAGCAGCGTATCCTCCTGCGAGAGTCGTTGCGCCGTGGCGGCGCAGATCGTCCTGACGGGTTGCGCCCTGGGCGGGCTCCCCACGGAGGAGTGCAAGCGCCTGGCCAACATGATTCTCGAGCAGTGCCTCCAGGGGTGCGTCCAGCCCGATGCATGCGACAGCGAATGCGAGCGGCTCGCCGCCCTCGCCCGCGAGGAGTGCATCGCGCGCGGCGGATCGCCGGAGGAGTGCGCGCTGACGTCCCAGGATGTGCTGGCGACGTGCCTCCAGTACTGCGACGGCGTGCCCATGCCGGCATGCGATGTGCAATGCGAGGACATGGCGGCCGCCCTCGCGGCGCGGTGCGTCGCGGCCGGCCTCGCGGCCGACTACTGCGAGATGCTGAAGGACCGCTTCCTCGATGCCTGCATCGCCTACCACAGCGAGAACTGCAGCGATGAGAGCCTGGGGGCGCTGAGCGTGTTCATGCCGTTCCGGCGCGGCGATGTCAACGGCGACGACGCGATCGATATCGCCGACCCGATCAACCTCCTGCAGCAGCTCTTCGCCGGCCGGCCGATGAGCCGCTGCGAGGACGTGCTCGATGCGAACGACGACGGCGCCATCGATGTCGCCGATCCGATATGCATCCTCGCGCACCTCTTCGGCCAGAACAGTCTCGGCCTGCCGGCGCCGTTCGCGAGCGCCGGGCAGGATCCGACGAGCGATGCCTTGATCTGCCAGCCGTAAACCACGCGCCGCGCGCTTCGCTGCGGCGCGAGTGGCGGGCCCGGTACGTTCCGCATGAGGAGCGCGCCGGGCCTGCGTTGTTTTCGGGGCGTGCGCCCGCGCGCCCGTTGCGTGCGCGCGCGCCCCCCGGGTATGATGAATGCCGGTCCTCTCGGCGAAAGGAGCGTCTATGCCGCCGGTTACGATCATGCCGTGCCTGGACATGAAGGACGGCCGCGTCGTCAAGGGCGTCAACTTCGTCGATCTGCGCGATGCCGGAGATCCGGTCGAGAACGCCGCGTTCTACCAGCGGGAAGGCGCCGACGCCCTCGCCATGCTCGACATCGCGGCGACGCTCGAAAACCGTACCACGCGCCTCGAGTGGGTACGAAGCGTATCGGCCGTGCTGTCGATCCCGCTCACGGTGGGCGGCGGCATAGGGAGCATCGAGGACATCGAACTCGTGCTCGCCGCGGGCGCCTCGAACGTGTCCATGAACAGCGCGGCCGTGAAGCGTCCCGAGTTGGTGCGGGAGGCCGCGGAGAAGTTCGGCTCGCGCCGCATCACGATCGCGGTCGACGCGCGGCGGAACGCCGCCATGCCCTCGGGGTTCGAGCTCGTCGTCGCGGGCGGGACGAAGCCCGTCGGCAAGGATGCGATCGCATGGGCCGCGGAGTGCGAGAAGCTCGGGGCGGGCGTCATCCTGCCGACGAGCATGGATGGCGACGGCACGCTGGCCGGCTACGACCTCGAATTCACGCGCGCCATCGCCGATGCGGTGCGCCTCCCCGTCGTGGCATCGGGCGGCGCGGGGACGCTCGAGCATTTCTACGAGGCGGCCGTGAAGGGCGGGGCGGCCGTGCTGCTTGCCGCCTCGGTGTTCCATTTTCGCACGCTGCGCATCGCGGACGTGAAGCGGTATCTTCGCGGCAGGGGGATCGAGGTCATCCTGTAAGGGGCCGCACGTCCTCCGATGCGCGCGATAGGGTGAAGCCGTGAGAAACGGAACCGTGACATTGGCGCTCGCGTGCGGGGCGGCGGTGCTCGCGGGAGCGTGCCTGCACGCGTCCGAGGGCGATGCCGCCATCGGCGCGGCGGTCGACGGGGGCGTTGCGTTTCTCAAGGTGCAGATCGCGGCGAACCCCTGGCAGGCCCCCGCGCCGCAGGCCCCCGCGGCCAAGGGGAAGCGCGCGCCGAAGCCCAAGGAGACCAAGATCGGCAGCCTCATGGGGCGCGCCGCGATCGAGGCCTTCGCGCTGCTTGCAAGCGATGTGCCCTTCGTCGATCCCGTCGTGCACGGAACCTTCGAGTTTCTCGAGGGCCGGCCGCCGCAGCGCGTCTACGACGTGTCGCTCTACATCATGGCGCTCGGCGCGGCGCTCGGGCAGATCGAGACCGATGTCGCGTTCCTCGACGCGGCGGCGGCCGCCGGCGCGACGCCGCTGTCGTCCCGGAAGAGCGCCGTGCGGCCCAGGGACCGCGCGAGGGAGCTGCGGGCGGCGGGCGAGCGGCTCAAGGCGCGCCTCGCCGCAATGACGCGCTGGCTCATCGATGCGCGGCTCGCGGGCAAGGGTGCGTGGAACTACACGCCCACGGCCCCCGAGGGGCGCTACGATAACTCCAACACGCAGTTCGCCGTCCTCGGCCTGGCGGTCGCGGCCAAGCACGGCTGCGAGGTCCCGCGCGAGGTCTGGGTCGAGGTCATCGACCACTTCCTGCGCGACCAGGAGCCCAAGGGACCCGCCGCCGACGTCGCGGTCGACTGGAGCAACGCGCCCGGCGAGCGCGCCGCTGCGCGCACGCGCGTCAAGCCGCGCGAGATCCGCGAACGCGGCTGGGGCTACCTGCATCAAGGGCGCGCGACGCTGAACATGACCGCCGCAGGACTCTCGTCGGTCATGGTGGCGCTGGAGTATCTCGCCAAGGACTCCGCCCTTCCCGCATCGAAGCTCGACGCCGCGGTGCGCGCCGTGTGGGACGGCCTGGCGTCGCTCGCCGCGACGAAGCTCCAGTACGGCAACCGGCACGTCTACTACGGCCTGTACAGCGTCGAGAAGGTGGGGGACCTGGGCGGCATCGACAAGATCGGCTCGATCGACTGGTACCGGTCGGGCGCGCGGCGGCTCCTCAAGGAGCAGCGCGAGAACGGGAGCTGGGGCGACCTGCAGGACCGCAACGACCGCAACTGCCGCTACCAGACCTCGTTCGCGCTCCTGTTCCTCAACCGGGCCACGGATCTCCTGGCGGAGAACCGCGTGATTCGCACGCGCCAGATCGGGCAGGGCGAGGAGGAAACCTGGGTCTACGTCGAGAAGCTCAAGGGCAGCGTATCGCTCGAGGCCTTCTTCCGGCACCTTGCGCGCCAGACGACGAGCGAGCTCCTCGCCGTGGCGGACATGCTCGTGCGGGATCTCGAGAAGGCCGACCGGCTTCCCGCCATCGTGCCCTTCGTGTTGCCCCTGGCATCGTCGGACGCGGCCGACATGCGGGCGTTCGCGTTCGAGTGCCTGAAGCGCGCGACGGGGGTGAAGAGCGCAGATGCCGCCGCGTACGCGGCCTGGCTCGATGCGTGGGAGACGGCCTCGCGCGCCGGCAGAGAGAGGGATGCGCAGAAGGTCGAACGCCTCGGGGCCCTGGCGCGCGCGGCGGACGGCGCGGCGCTGAAGATGCGCATCGTCTGGGCGTTCGAGCGCATCGGGGCGCCGGCCTGCGCGGCCGCGCTCATCGATCTCATGGAAGATGCGGACCCCGTGGTGCGCGAGCGCGCGTACGGCGCGCTCGTGCGTCTCACCGGACACGACCTGCCCTTCCAGCCGAACGGACCGCTCGCGGCGCGCAAGGAGCAGGTGGCCAAGTGGCGGGCGTGGTGGGCCGAGAGGACGCGGTGACCGCGCGCGAGCGGCGCGGCGCCGGCGAGGGAGGATTCGGGGCGATGCGACATACACGGCGCGCGAGCGTGCGGAGCATTCTTCTTGGCGCGGCGCTTCTGTCGATGACGGCCGGCGCCGCGGATGCGCCGGCGGTCGCGGCGTACACGGGCACGATCGACATTCCCACGTACCCGTGGACGCCGCCCGTGCCGCATCCGTACTTTCGAGCGACCGACAAGAGGAACATCTATCCGTACCCCATGCTCGACAACCTGGCGCGGGCGAAATCCGCGCGCACCTGGAAGACCGTCGTTCTCGAGAACGAGTACCTGCGCGTCACCTTCCTGCCGGAGCTCGGCGGGAAGATCCTCGACGTCTTCGACAAGACGGCGAACGCGCCGGTCTTCTACGTGAATCACGTCGTCAAGCCGGGCCTGATCGGCCAGTGCGGCGCATGGGTGTCGGGCGGCATCGAGTTCAACACGGGGCCTGCGGGACACACCGTGAGCGCGGTCCAGCCGATCGATGTCGAGATCCTGCCGCCCGAGCCCGACGGCGCGCGTTCGGTTGCGGTGGGGGAGGTCGAGCGCATCTACAGGACGCGCTGGACCGTGATCGTGACGCTGCGGCCGGGACGCGCGTTCCTCGAGGAGCGCGTGCGCATCTACAACCGCACGGAGACGATTCGCCCGTACTACTTCTGGAACTGCACGGCGGTGCCCAACACGCCGGGCTTCCGCTTCGTCTACCCGATGACGCTCGGGACCGACCACAACGGGACGACGTTCTACACCTGGCCGATCTCGGAGGGGCGGGACCTCAGCCTCGGCCGGACCTACGAGGACGCGTCATCGATCTTCGCGTACCGGTGCGACCAGGACTTCTTCGGCTCGTACGATGAGGACGCGGACCGCGGGGTCGTGGCGTACGCGAGCCATCACCTTCTTCCCGGCAAGAAGGCCTGGACGTGGGGCCGCGGCGGCTACGGGACGATGCACCAGATGGACCTGACCGATGACGACGGCCCCTACAACGAGGTCCAGACCGGCCCCCTGCCCACGCAGGCCGATGTCGGCCGGCTCGACCCGCACGAGGTCGTGACGTGGCAGGAGTGGTGGTACCCCGTGCGCGGCCTGGGCGGCTTCACGTTCGCGAACCGCGATGTGGCGGTGAACGCGACTCGCGCGGGCGAGAGGCTCACGCTCCGGATTCTCGGGACGGGCACATGGGAGAAAGCCGAGGTGCGCGCCGCGGACGGCGCGAGGGCGCTGGCGACGGCGACGTGCGCGATCAATCCGCGCGCGCCGGCCGAGGTCGTGCTCGATGTCGGGGACGCGCCCGAGCGCGTGACGGTCCTCATCGAGCCCGCCCTCGCGCGCCTGCAGGTGCCGCTCGATCTTCCCGTGCGGACGCCGCCCCCGGCGTCGCCCGCCCCGGCGTCATCGGCCGAGCTCGCGCGGGCGGGGTGGCAGGAGTACCTCTTCGCGCGTTTTCCCGAGGCCGAGAAGCGCTTTGCGCAGGCGCTGGAGCTCGACCGCGCCTCGGTCGATGGACTGACGGGGCTTGCATACGTGACGCTGGACCGCGCCGCGGCCGTGGCGGCGACGCACGCGCGCGCCGCTCTTGCCGTGAATCCCGACCACGGCCTTGCCAGGTATGCGTGCGCCGTGGCGGAGCTGCGGGCGGGAGAACCGGCGGCCGCGCTCGACGATGCCTGGAAGGCCGCGCTCGATCCGCTCGCGGCCGCGCCCGCGCGCGCCCTCGCCGCGAAGATCATGATCCGTGGCGGCGACCTGGACGGGGCGATCGACGCGCTTGCCGAGGAAGGGCCGTGGCAGAGCGATCCGGTTGCCCGAAACCGCCTGGCCTTCGCGCTCCTTCGGAAGGACCGAGCCGGCGATGCGGTCGTTCTGGCGCGGCAGAGCCTGCGCACGGATCCGCTCGATGCCTTCGCGCGCAGCGTGTGCTGGCTCGCGGGCGCGGAGGAGAAGGGGCTGGATCTCGGCGGCCTTGTCGGGGGCAACGGCGAGGCGGTGCTCGAGCTTGCCGCCGAGTACATGGACCTCGG
>JBFZCA010000108.1:0-3508 GCA_041308205.1 Planctomycetota bacterium
CACCAGCGCCTGATCGTCGCGTCGGAGAGGATGAGAAACGCGGCCGATTCGCCGTCGATGAGAGGATACCGCGCGCGGAAGAACACGTACTCGGGAAGCGCCCGGAGCGCGCGTTCCTTGCCTGCGATGGCGGCGCCGATGCGCCGGAGCTGAACGACGGAGTTCGTCACGACGACCACGTCGCCGAAGGATGCCAGGTAGGAGCAGACCCGCCGCCCCGGCGCTACGACCCCGCTGTAGGCCGCGCCGTCCAGGGTGCCCGCGACCCTCTCGGCGCCGCCGCCGGCCTGGAGCGCCGTCTGATACTTGGCGCCGATGAACGTCATCAGTGCGACCGGAGAGCTCGCCTCGAAGAGCACGGCCACGTCCGCGCCCGTCCTGAGGTACGGGTCCGAGCCCGTCATGGCGATGCTGCGCACGACGTGCGGCCCGAACGTGCGCGCGAGCTCGCTGAGCTCGAGGCAGAGCTGCCGCTGGTAGCGCTGCGTGGTCCCCGCGTCCTCGGAGCGCGTCTCGAGGAGCTCGACGATCGGCGTGCCGTTGGCATCGGCCTCATCGAGGAGCTCCGTCATCGCCGTGAACGAGGAGAAGAAGAGCGCGTGCTGGTCGGCGGGGATGCAGCGCGCGAGCTCGTCGAGGCGCGGCGTCGCGCCGGCGATGAGCGGCGCCCAGTCCATGTCCTGCACCGTGATGCCGCCGATCGTCGCCGTGTCGATGGAGGCCTCGTCGTCAGCGGCGACGGCGATCACGCGGTCGAGTTGCAGGTTCTCGCTGAGGGCGCGTCCGCCGCTCAGGAGATCGTACGTGTCGAGCACTTCGTCTCGGCCCCACGCACGGCCGGGGCGCGCGTCCTGCCGCGGAGGTTGGGGTCGCTCGCCGAGCGCCGTCCTTGCCTCGAACGCGCGGCGGCGGAAGAGCGCCGCGCCCGGGAGGTTGCGCGCGAGAAGCTGCTCGTAGCGGCTCTTCTTGGCGGCGAGGAACGGGCGTTTCGCATCCTCCGAGGCCTTCGATGCCGAAATCTCGAAGGCGAGCTTCACCAGGCCGTCCATGTGCTCGTTCGGGAGGAAGAGATATCCGGCGAGCGCGCGGCCCGCGGGCGCCCGCGCGACGATCGCGGTCCCAGTGCGCAGCTGCCAGGCGCTGTCCAGCGCCGAGAGCTCGACATACGCCTCGCCATCGCCCGCGAGAACCACGGATGGCGCCAGGGCATCGCGCATGGGCAGGGCTCTCCAGCGGAACTCTTCCTGCGCGCCGGACACGGGAAGCGTTCCTGCCGTGATCGTGAGATCCCGGAGCGACACGCGAAAGTACGCATCGCCGGTCGGATCCTCGGCCGCCCATGATGCAACCGCGGCGAGGAGCACGAGAACCGCAACACTCGCGTTCGACTTCTGTCGCATGGCACGTTCCTTTCCCGTCTCGTGTGTGCGCGTCGTGTGCCGCGTGAGCCCGCCGCAGGTTCGATGCTCCGGCGCGCGGGCGCGTGCCGGCAGACGCTGCCATCAGACTACCAGGAACCGTGCCGAAATGCACTATGGGTGAGACATGGTAATCAAGAGAAAAGTTATGATTGAAGATGACGCGGGAACGGCGTGCGGACAGGGGGCGACCGGCGGCCGGCGCGCCGAGGGCGCTCTCCCTATCGATCCGCGCGCCGCGGGGACGCGGCGGCGGCGACGAACTGCGCGACCTCCTCCGACGGCGCGAAGATGATGTGATCGCGGGCGGCCCAGCGCGCGAGGCCGCCCGCCTCCGCCCGGCAGTCGTCGGCGATCCGCCCGGCGACCTCGCCGCCGCCGAGGAACCGCGTCAGGAAGCCGCACTTCCGCGCGATGGCGAGCCCGCCCGCGAAGTCCCAGAGCGACAGCGTGCCGATGTACGCCAGGTAGCGGCCGAGGCAGAGGTACGCCATGGGCATCACCGCGCAGCTCAGGGCCTGGACCGGATTCCGCGCCTCGAAGACGCCGCGCTTGGCGATCGCCTGCGTGATGGCGACGATCCCGCCGTCGTCGCGCGCGCGCTTCTTGACGGGTAGATCGTCGAGCGAGGAGAAATCCCAGGCGCCGGGGTCGCCGGGACGGCAGGCATAGAGGACCCGCGGCCCATCGGTCGCGAACATCTCGCCCGTCACGGGAAGGAAGATGGCGCCCTCCGCGATGACCCCGCCCTCGGCGTAGCCGATCGAGTGCCCCCATGTCGGCAGGTGGTGCGCGTAGGGCGCGGTTCCGTCGATCGGGTCGACGATCCACGCCGTGCCGGCGAGCGCGCCCTCGATGTACGCATCGTCGCGCGAGGCGCAGGTCTCCTCGCCGATCAGGTACGCGCCCTCGGACGGGCGGTCGAACTCGACGGCGCAGCGCGCCTCGATCTCCCTGTCCGCCTGCGTGACGATCGAGCGGTCGGCCTTGTAGCTCACCTCGGGCGATTCGTAGTGCCGCAGCGCCGCGCGTCCCGACGCCGCGAGCAGCGCGACGATCTTCTCGACGTCCCAGGTTCTCACGTGCAGGTGCTCCTTGATTGCCGGGCGCTAGCGCAACGCGAGACGCATCACGAGCTTGTCCCTCGCCCGCGCCGGAGGAATGCCCGCGGCCCGCGCCTGCGCGTCGAGCGTCAGGACGAATTCCTCCTCTCCCTGGAGATCCGGGTGGGGAAAACGTTCGGCGAGGGAAAACCCGAGCTTCTCCCAGAACGCGCGCCCGGCGCTGCCCGTGGTCTCGTAGATGATGGGCAGGTCCTCGAACGCGGCGGCCTCGATGCGCTCCCAGCCCCGCTCCCCGGCCCAGCGGATCAACGTCCTCGCCATCTGCGACCCGAGGCCCTTGCGCCGGTAGGGATCGTCTCGCCGCCCGGGCCTGCCCGCCGTCAGGCAGTGGACGACGAGGGTCTTGTCGTCGATCCGCGCGAGGGGCGGGAACTCCGCCCCGGCGAAATCGTCGTCGGGGCCGGAGGGCGGGTCCTGCTGGAGGCAGAGGCCGCCGGCGCCGTGCATATCGCACACGGCCCTGGGGTAGAAGCGGAGCATGCCCACGACCTCGCCTCCTTCGCGCGCCGCGATGGCGCACGCGCCGTACGTTCGGATGAGGCCGGCCAGGATCGGCGCGTTGCGCGCGCGATAGCGGTCCCAGGGGAGCACGGGCTCGTCCGGATACCGGTCGATGCCGGCGCGCGACAGCGGGCCGCCGTGAAGGCAGCGCCACAGGAGGAACTCCTCCGTCGCGGGTTCGACGTTGATGCCCTCGATCATCAGAAGAGCTCCTCGACGCGCACGCGGCCGGAGGCATCGAAGGCGATTCCCTCCATGGCGAGCAGGGCCCGCTTCATGCGAAGGCCGCCGCCGAATCCTCCCAGGCTGCCATCGGATCGGATGACCCGGTGGCAGGGTATCACGATGGGAAACGGATTGCGCGCCAGGGCCGTGCCGGCGGCGCGGGCGGCGTCGCGAGGTCCGCACCGCTCCGCGATGCGCCCGTACGAGCTCACGCGGCCCCGCGGGATTCGATGGCAGGCG
>JBFZCA010000109.1:0-6740 GCA_041308205.1 Planctomycetota bacterium
TCCCGAAGGGGGCCGGGGGTTGCAGGAGGTGGCGAAGCACCCAGCGTGTCAGGTTCAGGCGCGAGCCGTCTTCTCGGTCGTGCGTCAGGACACTGGAACTTGTGGGTAAGCGTCAGTCAGGGGAAGGGGGGAAACGCCGGCTACGGCCGGCGCCTGCAGGGCCACAGGTTCACCGAATACGTACCAGGACTCCGCACGACGCGGTTTCCGCCTTCAGGACCGTCCTTCTCGACCCCCGCGCGGCGCCCGTTCGCGATTCCGCACAGCGCCGCCAGGCGGGTTGTTGCGCGTCCCCGCCCCTTCTGCGATAATGGCGAGCAAGCGAGTTTCCATTTTGTGACCGCATACGGACCACCCGTGTACGCAGTACTGAGCCAGCCCACGCTGGTCCTGAATCGCCACTGGACGCCCATCAGGATCTGCACGGTGAAGAAAGCGCTCGGCCTTCTGGCCAAGGGCGCCGCGCACGTCATCGTGCCCGACACGTACAAGTGCTACGACTTCAAGTCGTGGGCCGATCTGCGCGCGGCCGCGGACGAGCCGCACATACGAACGGTGTCGCTGAGAATCAAGGTCCCGGAGATGATTCTCCTGCGCGCGTGCGACCATGCCAGCACGCCCCGCGTCGTCTTTTCCAGGCGCAATCTCTTCCGGCGCGACAAGAACACGTGCCAGTACTGCGGCCGCCGCCTGCCGAGCGAGGCGCTCAGCATCGACCACGTCGTGCCGCGTGCGCTCGGCGGCAAGAGCACCTGGACCAACTGCGTCGTCGCCTGCCACTCGTGCAACGTCAAGAAGGGCGACAAGCTTGCTCCCGACGCGGGCATGAAGCTGCTCAAGCCGCCGCGGGAGCCGCGCTGGCGGCCGAGCGTGCTCGTCACCCTCCCGATCCAGCGCCGCGAGAGCTGGGACCACTTCATCAGCGAGGCCTACTGGAACGTCGAGCTCGAAGAGTAGCGCTTCGGCGCGAGGCGCCTGCCCGTCGGCAATTAATTGTCCGTCACCGAATTTGATATAACTATTTGATCGGAAATGAGTTACGCGGCGCCGCCCGCGCCGACGCAAGAAGGGGGCATACCGCCGCCGCGGTTCACCGCTACAATCGAGTCCGTCGTTGCCGGTGTTGCATGTTTTCGAACGCGGATTTCGAGGAGATACATGCAGTCAGAACACCCGCCGAGCATGTACGGCCTGCGAGAGTTTCTGTGCACCGAGTGCGGCGAACATGTCCGGGGGGTGCCCGTCGGCGCCTTGATCCGCGAGTGCTACCGGCAACTCCTCCTCCAGGCCCACGCCACGCCGCAGGACCACGTGCCGCCGAGCCTCATCCAGCAGCGGCAGCGCGAGATCGCCCACGAATTCCTGCAATCCGAAAGGCGCGCACAAGGCTGACCGCCGCGCCGATCCCGGCAGGCGCCTGCCTCGGCTTCCGGCCGATCGCCGCTCTCTTCCCGACGAACCGCGGAGGCGGTACAATTGACGCCATGCAATGAGACGAGGCCCATTGTCGGGGTATCGGCGGGCCGCGTCGGCGGTGCGATTCCCCCCCGGCGGACAGGCAGTTCCGGGGATGCGGGTCGAACCCGTATAATGGACAAGAGACATCGGTTGCTGAAACAAACTCTACGGAGAGGTTCTCAGGAGCAAGGAGCGGAGTGATGAGACAGCAGGCAGTCTTCACGGCGGTTGCGTTGTGTGCGGCGCTCTGCGTGTGCGCCGCCGAAAGCGATTTCGAGATGGCGGTCGTCCCGGCGGCGAGCAGCATCTTCGGTCCCGCGGGCGGAACGGCCTCGGGCAGCGCGAACCTCGTCGTCCAGATGGATGCGAAGGTCGCCGACGTCCAGGGCTGGTCCTTCGGGATCAAGCTCGTGCCGAGCGCGGGCTTCAGCATGAACATCACCGCGCTCAAGGTCGCGGATTCCGTCCTGACGTCCAACAACGGCAAGGCCCCCGGTTTCGCCGACACCGCATTCTTCGCGGAAGGAAATTTCGCGGCCTATGCCGGCAAGGCGCTCGCCGACGGCTCGGCGACCATCGGCATTCCCAACTGCGCCGCCGTCACGCAGGGCGTCGTGATCGACATGATGATGACCGTCACCCTTCCCGTCGTCGATGATTTCGCTCTCATCGAGATCACCGTCAACGCATCGGGCCCCATCGGCGACGCCGCAACAGAGGCGGGCCGCGTGGTCTTCACCGACGATATCGGCACTCCCGCCACGCCGACCGTGGCCGTGCTCGGGGGCTCGAGCTTCACGCCCCTCGTGCGGAGCCCGGCCGTGATCACGGCGGTCCCGCGCTCCTGCGTGGGGGCGTCTCCCTTCACGATCAACATCGACGATGCCGAGGGCTTCGGCCAGCTCGGCAGTCTCGTCAGGCTCAATTTCAACGCCGACGGCACGATCGCCCAGCCCATCCAAGGCTGGTCGTACGGGATCTGCATTCTCGACACGAGCAAGCTCAAGATCCTCGGGGCCGTGTCCGACGGCACCGACACGGCGACGGCCAAGAACGGCGCGAAGCCCGATTTCGACGTGATCACGCTCTACCAGGTCGCCGGCGGCCTCACCCACGGCGTCGTGATCGACATGATGGCGGCCGTCACCATATCGCCCGACACGGACTGGACCGACATCGCGATGACGTTCGAGTTTCTCACGACCGCGCCCGGCGACACGGTCGTCGTGGGGCCCTGCAGCGGCGTCCACGGCTCCCCCGCCACGCCGAACGTCATGGTCATCGAGGGCGAGAGCCTCGACGCGTCCCAGCTCGAGCTTCCGAGCCACGAGTGCTGCGACGGCGTCGTCTGCAACCACCTCGGCGTGTTCACCGTCAAGGAGGACACCAGGAGCTTCCTCCCCGGCAATGCGAACGGCGACAAGCGCATCGACATCGCGGACGGCATCTTCGTCCTGAGCTACCTCTTCCGCGACGGACGCACGCCCCCCTGCATGGCCGCCGCCGACTTCAACAACGACGGCGTGATCGACCTCACCGATGCGATCGCGCTGGTCTACTACCAGTTGCAGCCCAACCTGCCGAACATGCCGGCGAGCGGCTGGCCGGCCGCGGCGCTCGGAACGACGTGCGGCAAGTTCAAGGTCGATCTGGACTGCGAGATCGAGCAGTGCGACTAGCACGAATTCCCGCGCGTCGTTGACGCACGGCGGAAGGGGGCACGGCTCGCGCGCCGCGCCCCCTTCTGTTTCCCCCGCCGCGCATGCGCTCGCTTGACGCCGGCGGAGCGTGGTTCTACCATCCGGACCATGCGACGGATCCCCGCCCTGATGTGTCTTGTTCTGTGGGCCTGCGTGGAGATGCCCGGTCCGAGCCCGGCGCCGCCCCCATCCCCGCCCGCGGAACCGAATCCCTCGGCGGCCGACGAGCTTCCCCCGCCGCCCGAGCAGCTTCCGGCGCCTCCCGCGCGCCGCGCGGCCCAGCAGCTCGCCGGCGGCATCACGCCGCCCGTGCCCGCGCACATCAGGATCGCGGCGCGTCCCGCGCTCGCCCCGCTCGCAGCTTCCGGCGAGGCGCTCGGAACCGACGGCGCCGCGTTCACCCGCGGCGGAAGGCCCGTGCTGCCCTTCTGCATGCTCGACGCGCCGCCCGACACGGCGGCGCTGCTCGGGGCGGATTTCATGTTCCTGCCCTGCCCGCACGCATCGGCGCGCCCCGTGATCACGCCCGCCGGCCGGGATGAGACCGCCATCGCGTATCCCGACCTCGCGTGGGCCGCGTATCGCGCCGCGGCCGCCGCAAGAGCGGGGGTTGCAGTCGCGCTCGCGTTCGAGGGACCGCTCGGGGACATGGAGCGCATCGGTCAGTTGCTCCCCGACATCGCGGCGCCGGCCGAGAGCCTGCCCTTCTCGCCGCTCCACCCCTTCGGCGCGCGGCTCTATGCCGAGTATCTCAACGCCTATCTGGCGGCATCGCGCGAGGCGCAGGTCTTCCTGGTGCAGCCCGCGGGCCCCCTCTCCCCGCTCGGCAACGACCTCGAGACATGGAAAGCGTTTCGCCGCGAAGCCGAGCGCAAGTACGCCGGCATCGACAAGGCCAACGAGGCGTGGGGCACGCGCTTCGAGGGGTTCTGGGAGATCCTGCCGCCCGGCGCCGCGCGCACGATGCCGCCGCGCGGCGGCGAATCGGCCGCCGGCGCCGTTCTCGACCCGCTGCGCGGCGACTGGCTCGACTACCTCTGGGAAAGCCGCCGCGAGCTCGGCCTTGCGCTCGCCGGCCTCGTGCGCAATCTCACGAACGACCGGCCCCCCCTGGTCGCCCTGCGCAGCGCCGATCCGCTCGCATCCTACCATGCGTCCGCGGATGCCATCGTCTTCGACGTGCCGCTTCGCTTTCTCCCGGAACCCATGGCGCTGGCCGACATGGCGCCGTCGTACCTCGCCGAGCTGGCGCGGTCGGCCGGCAGACCGATCATCGACATCGGCGGTTACACGGCGCCCGCCGAGACGCCGCCGTGGCAGCAGGCGGCCCTCCTCAGGCATTTCGTCTGGCGGCGCTGCTGGCACGGCGCTTCGGCGCTCGGGCTGCCGGCGTCGGCGGGGCGCGTGCTGGCCGCCGCGCCCCGCTTCATGGCCGAGGCGCGGGCGGTCTTTCCCATCCTCGGCGCCCGCGGCGAGGACCCGGCGCCGATCGTTCTCCTCCACCCGACCGAGACGCTGTTGCCGCTCTCCGCGGAGCACCGCAGCGAAGCGCTCGCGCATATCGTCGCGTGGTGGCAGACATTCGCCGCGCGCGGCATGAACGCCGCCGTCATACCCTCGGAGCAGCTCACGCTCCAGGACCTCCAGCGCGCGCGCGCCGTGCTCTGCCCCCTCGCGTTCGTGGTCAACGACAGCACGTTCGCGCTCCTCGAGCAGTTCGCCCGCGACGGCGGCGTGGTCGTCACCGAATGGGGCGCCTTCGCCAGGCGGGACAACGCCGGGCGCGGCCGCGAGACGCGGCGGCTCCTCGGCTTGCAGGTGGTCATGGCGGCGGATGTGCCGCCGGCCGCGCGTCTCTCGACCGGGGAGGAGATCGACATCCCGCCGCGGCCGCTCGACGGCGTGCGCGGGGCGAGCGTCGAGCTGCTGCTCGCCGAGCCGCACGGCCCTCATGTCGGCCGCCTGCCCGTGAGCGCCGTCAACCGATGCGGCCAGGGGCATGTCTACACGTTTCTCGTGTCCCTGCCCGAACGGACGCGCGATGCGCTCCTGCGCAAGATCATGGCGGACCACGGGATCAGCCCCGACATCCGCGTCACCACCGCGGACGGACGGGAGGCCGACCGCATCGAGGCCGGCATTCGTTCGGCCGGCGGCAAGCGCCTCGCAACGCTCTTCAACCTCGGCCCGCCCCGCCGGTTCGTGCTCGCGTTCACGGCGCCCGTCGAAGGCCTGTTCTCGTTGCGCGACACGCTCACGGGCGCGCTGCTCCGCGGACCCGCGGGCGCATCGACCTGGGACGCCGACGATCTGCGCAAGGGCCTCGCGGTGTTCCTGGAACGCGGGGAAACCGCGGCGCTGCTCCTCGAGAAGACGAACGACCCGGCGCCGCTCGTTCTCCCCGGCATAGCGCTCAAGCGCCGCGAGATGCTCGCGCGCCTCGGCGACGAAGCCTCCGTGGGGCCGCGCGTCCTCGTGATCGACGAACCGTCCGATCCCTTCCCCTGCGCGACCGCGCGCGCGGTGCTCGCGCGGGCGGGCTTCAGATCCGCGCCCCTGCGCGGGGCCGATGATCTGAAGACCTCCGCCGTCGCGTGGGTCGACCACCGCACGCCGCGCATGGATGCGCGGGAGCTTCTCCAGTTCGTCGCGCGCGGCGGCGGGCTGCTGCTCGAGGCCGCCCCGCCGCCCGGCGAGGAACCATCGCCGCTCGTCAGGGATCTGCTGGCGGCGCTCAGGTGCGAGACGGGACCGCGCATCACGGCCAACGTGAGCGCCGCCTCCGGCCGGACCTTGCCGATCGTCCCCCTGGGAATCGCGCGCCACAATGCGACCGCCGGCGTCGGCACGGTGGTGCTCCCCTACGCCTGCGCGCTCCAGGCATACCCCAAGAACGCGGAGGTCCTGGTGCACGGCGCCGAAGAGGTCGCGCCGGTCGGCGTTCCCATCATCGCGGCGTTCTCCCACGAAGCGGGACGGGTCGTCGTCATGGGGGGATGCGGCTGGGCGGCCCCGCTCGCCCTCGAGCTGGGCGACAACGCGCGGTTTCTGGCCGCGTGCGTCCGCCACCTGGCCGGTCTGTCGAGCCCCCTGCTCGACGACCGCGATCTTGCGGACTGCCTCTTCATCACGCGGGCCGCGCTCGCCCAGGCGCGCGCGGAGGATGGCGACGCCGCGCGCACGACGTTCCTTCCCTACGTCGTGGACGGCATGCCCGATCCCTTTCCCCGCCCCGAGGAGGCGCGGGGACCTTACTGGGCCACATTCTCGCCCGCGTGGCGCGGGGCCGCCGAGGACCGTCCTGCGGACGCCCCGGCGACGGACGCGCCGCCGCCGCCCCGGTGACGACCCGACGGCACCGGTGACTGCCCCGAGGAGGAGCGACGCGCCGCGGCCGGACAAGGAGGCCGCCACGCGATTCAGACAGGGGAACGACACCGAGGCGCCCAGGGTGGCGCCTGCAATCCGGCACTGTGTCCTCGGCGCCTTCGTGTCCTCGCGGGTACATATTCGGTGAACCCGTGGCCCTGCAGGCGCCGGCCGCAGCCGGCGTTTCCCCCCTTCTCCTGAAGGGGGGACGGA
>JBFZCA010000110.1:0-8165 GCA_041308205.1 Planctomycetota bacterium
CACAACCCCAGGGCACCGGGAAGTTGGTGCCCGCCCCCGTGCTCCGGTTGCCGATGCGCTCGGCGCGGATCGTGTAGTTGCCCACCCAGTCGGGCTGCGAGTAGAAGCCGTAGCACCAGCCGTCGATCACATCGCCTTCGAGGCCCTTGAACCCGACCCACAGGCCGGTCTGGTAGTACTGCGGGCCGGCCGGCGCCTCGACCAAGACGTGGGTCTCGATCCGGAAGTCGGCGCCGGTCTCAAAGCTCGCCGTCCTGAGCCGCGGCGCGCGATCGAAGCCGACCCACGAATCGTAGTTCCCCGCGGGGACGTCGAGGATGAAGTCGACGCCGTCGAGCTCGTAAATGGGGCCCGGCGCCGGCGTGTACCACTCCCATGCGGGATCGAGCACGCCGGCGTCGAACTCGTCGGCGAACTCGGCCTGGCCGGCCGGCACGGACATGGACACAAGCAACGCCGCGATGCACGCGCACGCTCGCCGCATACAGACCTCCCGCCGGAGCCTCGCCGGCAATCCGCCCATACCTACTATGATACGGGCACGCGGCTCGTCGTGAAACGCCCCGGCGCCGCGGGCGCGAGGCGGCCTGCGCCCCGCGCCCGCGTTCCGGACGGCCCCTGCGGCCCGATCAGGGCTTCGGCGCGCTCTTGGCGAGCTTCATGAAGCGCCACACGATGGCGAGCGCGGGGTCGAGCGGCACGTCGACGGGCTTGACGTTCTTGGGGATCTTGATCTCGGGCGTCGGCCGGAGCTTCTTGCCCGCGAACTGCGGCAGCCATTGCTTCTCGGCCGCGAGCATCTCGGCCGTCATCGCGCGCGCCTCGGCGAGCGTGCACACGGCGGCGGTGAGCGGGTCGAACGCCACGGCGCTCGCCGCAAGCTCGGGATCGCCCGCCAGCGCCGCATCGACCGCGAGACCCTGGACGATGATGTTCGTCATGTTGGCGGCGGCGCACTGGGGCGGCAGGTCGCCGACGACGGCGGGGTGGAGCCCCATGCGGTCGACGTACACGGGCACCTCGACGCAGCAGCCCTGCGGGAGGTTCGTGATGTAGCCGTCGTTGCGCACGTTGCCGTTGAGCTTGAAGATCCTGCCGGTCCGGTGCGCCTCGATGATGTAGGAGCAGTACTCGGTGCTGCGCCGGCCGAGCGCCGTGTCCTCGATGCTCAGGGGGTCGGCCTTCTCGAACTTCTCCGCGATCTGGACCGCCCACTTGTAGTAGGCGCCCGTGGCGCCCCCGAAGTCGGGCTGGTCGCAGTAAAGGTCGAGGGCCTTCTTGTTCTTGCGGAACCAGGGCAGGTACTCCGAGAGATGCCCCGTGCTCTCGGTCATGAAGTACCCGAGGTGGCGCATGACCTCGCCTCTCACCTTCTCGTTGATGTAGTACTCGGGCTTCTCGATGTTCGCGCGCAGGACGGGATTGAGGTCCTTGCCCTCGTGCTCGAGCTTCAGGAACCAGGCCATGTGGTTGATGCCCGCGGCGAGAAAATCGATCTCGTCCTTGGGAACGCCCACGTAGCGGGCGATGAGATCCATGGTCGTCTGGACGCCGTGGCACAAGCCGATGAACTTGACCCTGCTCGCCTTGCCGAGCGCCGTGCAGCACATGCCCATGGGGTTGGCGTAGTTGAGCATGATCGCGTCCGGGCACAGCGTCTCCATGTCGCGCGCGATGTCGATGAGAACGGGAATCGTCCTCAGGGCGCGGAAGATGCCGCCCGGGTTGATCGAGTCGCCGATGCACTGGTCGACGCCGTACTCAAGCGGGATCTTGTAGTCGCACCCGAAGGCCTCGACGCCGCCCACCTGGATCATGACGATGACGTAGTCGGCGCCCGCCAGAGCCTTGCGCCGATCCGTCGTCGCGGACACCTTCGCCCCCAGGCGGTTGTCCTTGATCATCCGCGTGGCGAAGGCCTCCATGCGCTTGAGCTTGGGCTCGGTGGGGTCCATGAGCACGAACTCGGAGTCCGCCAGCGCCTCCGTCGCCATGATGTCCTGCATGAGGGTCTTGCAGAAGACGATGCTCCCGGCGCCGATCATCGCGATCCTGGGCATGGGTCTCTCCTTTGCGTGTGCGGTGGTCTCGCGCGCCGCGCCGGCGCGCTCTTCCCGCTCACGGTAGCGGCGGCGCGCCGCGGCGTCAAGGGCGGGGTCGTTGACCGCGGAGCGCGGCCGGGGTATCTTCAGCCTATAGCCTATAGCCTACGGCCTACAGCCTGAAAAAGGAGACAACCAATGACGACGGTCAATCGGCGTGCGTTTCTGGCGCGGACGGGCGGGGCGGTTGCGGCGGGCGCGGCGGCGTCGGCCCTCGGCGCCGCGGCGGCGGATACGGTCGCCGTCGGCTGCATCGGCGTCGGCGGCAGGGGGACGGCGCTTCTCAACGCGCTCGTCAATGTGCCCGGCGTCGCCGTGCAGGCGATCTGCGATATCGACGCGGGTGCGCGCGATCGCGCCGCCGGCATCGTCAAGGCCAAGAACCAGGGCGCGCCCGCCCAGTTCGACGACTGGAAGAAGATGCTCGAGGTCAAGGACCTCGACGCGGTCGTGAGCGCGCTCCCGTGCGATCTCCACGCGGCCTGCTACCTCGACGTGATCGCCGCGGGCAAGGATCTTTACGGCGAGAAGCCCATGTGCATCACGATCCCTGACTGCGACAAGGTCATCGCGGCGACGCGCGCCGGCAAGCGCATCGTCCAGATCGGGTTCCAGCGCCGCGCCGACCCGCGCTTCATCGAGACCATGAAGCAGGTCCACGAGGGCGAGCTGGGCGAGCTCATCGAGGGCCGCATCACCTGGTCGAACGCGTGGGGCCCGCTCGGGGGCTGGTTCGGCCTGCGCGCGCGCTCCGGCGACTGGATGGTCGAGCAGGCCTGCCACAACTGGGACGTCATGAACTGGGCGAACCGGAGCCTCCCGGTGCGCGCGATGGGCCTCGGCCGCGACGGGCTCTTCACAAACGTGCAGCCCGAGCGCACGGTCCACGATTACTACGCGGGCATTGTCCAGTACGCCAACGGCGTCATCGTCAACATCATTCATAGCTGGGTCGTGCCCAACCGGTTCAACGACGAGCACACGCGCCTCATCGGGACGCGCGCGGGCATCGATTTCAACAGCGGCACCTTCTCGTACCGTCCCGAGCTCAACAAGCCGGACCGCGCCGGCCATACGCACGAGGGAAACATCGACAGCACGTACCTGGGGCTGGCGGCGTTCGCCGAGTCGGTCCGCAGCCGCAAGGAGCCGGTCGCCACCGTGGAGAACGGCAAGGCGGCGGTGCTGGCCTGCCTTCTCGTGCGCGAGGCGGTGTACACGCGCAAGGTCGTCGAGGCCAAGGACATCGGCGCGTAGTACATGTTCGGTGAACCCGTGGCCATGCAGGCGCCGGCCGCAGCCGGCGTTTCCCCCCTTCTCCTGAAGGGGGGACGGAAGGAGGGTTGTCTCAGACAGCAGGGACGCCGAGCGATTGCCGCCGTGGAGACCTCTGGTCCCCACCTCCATAGCGTCAGCAGAGCCGCAATTGCGCAACGGACACGTTCATTGCACGTTTCGACGCACGGGTTCACCGAATACGTACGTAGGCTGTAGGATAGAGCCTCTTTTAAATCACTGCCTTCCGGAAGTCTACAAAAAATCCGATCCCGGCGCAAGAAAAGGCTTGCACGGCCTCGCGGTTAGTGTTATGTTAGTGCTGTTAGATAAATGTTAGCCACGGCGTCGGAAGGAGGCGCGCACAATGGTGAAGGCAGTCGGCGCGGCGGCATTCGCGTGCGGAACGTGGGATTGGCACGCGCTGCTTGCCCGCGCATATAATGACGACTTTGTAATTACAATGCTCAGGCAGCGGCGGTCGCTGACTATCGGCTCGGGCAATGGGCGCTTGTCAGGAGGCCTGTATGCGAAAGGTGCTCGGTGAGATCGGATCGTTCGTGGGCATCGTGCTTGCCGTTTTCTTCGCGCTGCTCGCGGCCTGAATGCCCCGGTGCGGAAACACGGGGGCATTCGAGTCCCGCTCGGGCGTCGGCCGGGAAGTGCGAACGAGGCAGGATTCAGCGAGGGAGTTGCGCCGCGCATGGGTACCCGCACGGTGGCGAGGCGGGTTTGGGAGTACCCGGGGCTAGGAATTGCGTTTGGCGCGACTCCCTCTTTCTCTTGAGACGAGGAGCAACGGTTTGGCGGCATTGACCCCGAAGCAGAAGCAAGTCCTCGAGTTCGTGGAGGCGTACATCGCCGAGCATGGCCTGGCCCCGACGTACGAGGAAATCGGCGATGCGGTCGGGACGTGCAAGGTGACGGTGCTGGCACACCTGCAACAACTGGAGAAGAAGGGGCTGATCCGGCGCGTACCGTATGCGTCGCGGGCGATCGAGCTGTGCGGCGAGCGCGCGCGGATACCGGTCGTGGGCGCCATTCAGGCCGGCCACCCGATTCTGGCGTTCGAGGAAGCCGAGAAGGAGGACCTGCGCGACCTGATGCCGCTCGGCGGCGATCTGTTCGCGCTGCGGGTCAAGGGGCAGTCCATGGTGGACGACCACATTCAGGACGGCGACTTCGTGATGGTCGTCAAGACGGCGGCGGCGGATCCCGGCGATCTGGTGGTCGCGCTCGTGGACGGCGAGGAAGCCACGCTGAAACGCTTCTACCCGCAGGGCGCGTCCGTGCGCCTGGAACCCGCGAACGCCGCGTTCGAGCCCATCGTCGTGCCGCGCGAGCGGGTGCGGATCCAGGGCCGCGTGGCGGGGGTGCTGCGGCTGTACCGCTGAGGGTCCGCGACTATCGGATGCCGAGCGCCGTCTTGACCTTGTCGACCGCCGTGGCGGCGTCCTCCGCGAAGAGGTCGGCGCCGATCTGGTCCGCGAAACCCTGCGTCACCGGCGCGCCGCCGACGATGATCCTGCCCTGGAATCCGCCCTGCTTGAGCACGTTCACCGTGGTCCGCATGTTGTCCATGGTGGTTGTGAGGAGGGCGGACATGCCGACGATGTCGGCCTTGTGGTCCTTGGCGGCCTGGAGGAACAGTTCGGGCTTCACGTCCACGGCCATGTCGATGACGTTGAAGCCCTGCCCGCGGAACATGGCGGCGACGAGATTCTTGCCGATGTCGTGCAGGTCCTCCTTCACGGTGCCGATGATCAGCGTGCCGCGGGGCTTGAAGCCGCGCTGGGCGAGCTTCTCGGTGATGAACTTCAGGCCCGCGTTCAGCGCGCGCTCCGACAAGAGCACCTGGGGAATGTAGAATTCCTCGCCCTTGAACTTGTTGCTGACGACCTCCATTCCCTTCACGAGGCCCTGCATGAGCACCGTCTCGGGGGCGAGACCCTCGGCGAGCGCCTTGGGCACGAGCTCCTCCATGCGCTTGTTCTTGCCGGAGACGACGCAGTCCGCGATTTCCTTGAGCAACTGTTCTGACATGTGACCTCCACGCCTGATGCAAGGGTACGGACCGAATGATACCATGCGGCACCGGGCGGCGGCAATACCCGAGAGCGACCCGGCGGCGCGGAGCAACGCGCTACGGAGTTTCGTCCTCGCCGGATGCGTCTTCGATGATGACCCAGGGGACGCCGGCCTGGAGCGCGATCTGCCTGAAGCGCTCCCGGCCGAGCTGCGCGGCGAGCTCTTGGATCACCTCCCATGCGGTGCGGGCCTCCTTCGCGCCGATCTCGGAGAGGATGTGCGCGGCGGAGGCCAGATGCCTGAGCGCGGGGAGCAGATCGCCGCGCTCGGCGTGCATCTGCCCGAGGTGGTAGCGCGTCGCGCCCTCCAGCGCCCGGTCGCGCAGGCTCGCCGCGATGGCGATGGCGTCCTCGAAGAACGCCGCGGCGTGGTCGATGTCGCCGCGGCTCTTCGCGGTGAGACCGCGCAACTGGAGCACGCGCGCGCGCGTCGCGCCATCGGCCAGCTCCTGGGCGAGGCGGTCGGCGTGCTCGAGCGTCTCGTCGGCCTCGAGGAGGCTCTCGCGGGCGAAGTGAACGTGCCCGAGCTGGAGGAGCACGGCGCAGCGCATGCGCCGGTCGCCGAGCCGCTCGGCGTCGGCGAGCCCCTGCCGGTAGTGGTAGGCGGCGTGCTCCATGTCCCCGCGCACGAAATGGATGTTGGCGATCTGGATCTGCGCGGCGGTGCCGACGCTCTCGTCGCCGCAGCCCGCCGCGATCGTGCGGCTCTCTTCGTAGTGGCGCAGCGCCGCCTCCATGTCGCCCTGGAGGTAGTGCGTGTTGCCGAGCTGATGGAGCACGCGCGCCACGTTGTTGCGGTCTCCCAGCGCGTCGAAATGCTGGCGCGCCTCCTGGTAGAGGGCGCGCGCGGCCGTATAGTCGCCCTGGTTCTTCCTGACGATGGCGAGGTTGCCGAGCACGACGGCGCGCGTGCGTCCCTGCGCCTTCGCGAGGATGTGCTGCAGGATCTCCTCGGCGAGGTCGAGCGCGCCGGCGCTCAGGAGATGCTCGATGACCTCGCGGTGAAGCTCGTAGGCGGCCTGAAAGTTGTTGCCCGCCAGGTACATGCCCAGGCCGCGGATCAGGTCCCACACGGCGCGCGAGCGCCGCCCGGCCTCGCTCCAGAGATTGCCGAGCAGCGTCCAGTTCGGCGTGCAGTCGTCGCTGCGCCGCGCGACGAGATCCTGCACGGCGCGCGCCACGGCGGGGTTGAGCGGCACGTGGTTGCCGGTCTCGGGAACCGTCTCCAGGAGGCCCCAGGCCGCGAGCTCATCGGGCGCGAGCGCCGCCAGGCCCGCCTCGCGCACGATCGCACGCACGAAGCCGCGCGTCACGCGGCCGCCCGCATGGGCCAGGGCGCTCAGCAGCACGCGCGCATCGGGCGGCAGGTGACACCAGATATGGAGGCAGAGGGCCTCGAAGTCGGCATGCGCGATGGTCCGGCTGCGGGCGGCGGCTGCGGCGGCAAGCTTCAGGCCCAGAGGACGCGTGAAGACGGGCGCCTCGCCGTTGCCGTCCTGCGCGCGCCAGAATGCCGCGCGTTCATCGGGCGTCAGCTCGGGCAGCGCGATGGCGGCGTGCGGCGCGCTCGCCAGCTCCTCAGGCAGCAGCGCGGGATCCTCGGCGGTGGCGATCACGCGGCAACCGCGCGCAAGGCACGTCCGCAGCCGGGCGGCGAGCTCTGCGAAGGCGCGGCGCCGGCTCGGGGATTCCGCCGGGAAGCCGCCGTGCGCATGGTCGACATCTTCGAGGACGATGCAGACATCGGTTGCGGGAAGCGCTTCGGCCAGGATATCCAGTTGCACGGCGTGGGGCGTGTCCCGGGCGATGGCGTCGTGGAGCCGCGCGTCGTTCCGCGCCAGGAAGGCGAGCCCCAGCGCCTCGAGCAGCTCGCGCGAGAACATGCCGGGAAAACAATCCAGGACGACCAGTCCGCCCGCCGGCCGCGCGCTCCTGACGAGCGTGCTCTTGCCGGCGCCGGCCGGCCCCGTCACGACGAGCAGCGCGCCTCGCGGATCGGCGCGGTACTCTTCGAGGCGCGCGCGCGCCTCGGCGAAGAGCGGCAGATGAGATGCCGACAGCTCGAACTCGGTCATCGGACGCGGAATCCCCGGTGCGTTGCCCGGGGGACGCGCCCCTCGGGCCTCCTCCCGGCACCGAATCAACTTTACCACGGGCGTGCGGGCGCGAACAGTCCCGCCGCATGTCGCACGCGACTCGACACGCGCCTCGATGGGGAACGACCGTTGTGAGAAGTCCGCCGTCCGGCGGTCTTCTGAAACCGGCGCGGCCCTCGTCCCCGCGGCGACGAGGGCTTTTGCTGCGGGCTTCGCCGGGGTTAGAATGCAGTCCTGCGGCACGAGGTCCGGGAGCAAGCCATGGCGCGTCCCACCGATGTTCGCGTCGCCGACGCGGCGCTGTATTTCCTTCCCGTCGCGACGCGCGTGCCGCTCAAGTTCGGGCCCGAGACGTTGACGTCGGTGACGTGCGCGCGCGCCTGCATGCGCGTCGCCGATGCCCGCGGGCGCGTCGCGGAAGGGTGGGGCGAGACTCCGCTCAGCGTCCAGTGGGTATGGCCGAGCGCCCGCCCCTGCGAGGAGCGGCACGCGGCGCTCAAGGAGCTCTGCGTGCGCCTGGCGGGGGCATGGAAGGCGTTCGGTGCGCGCGGGCACGCGCTCGAGGTCGGATACGCGTTCATCGAGGAGCGCCTGGGAGGGCTTCT
>JBFZCA010000111.1:0-3634 GCA_041308205.1 Planctomycetota bacterium
CCCGTGGCCGAGTTCTCCCTGAGCTTCGAGCGGCAGGGCGCCGATGGGGAGTTCAGAACGGAGCACCGCCACGGGCGCGATGTCCGCGATGCGGGCGGGCGCTTTGCCTGCGAGGGAATGCACGCGGGCGAATGGCGCGTGCGGGTCGGCTCGAAGGACCACGTTCATTGGCGGGGCGGCGTGAGCCTTGCGCCCGGCGGCACGGCCGAGCTCGACGTCGTCCTGCATGCGGGGAGCCGCATCGAGGGCACGGTCGCGCTCCCGGACGGAACGCCGGTGGCCGGGGCCGCGATCCACATCCGGCTCGTTCCCCGGCCGCTGCCGGGCGAGCGCACGAACTTCGACACGCACACGGAGGAGGACGGCGCGTTCGTCGCGGCGGGGATGGAGGGCGGCTCGTACCAGATCGAGGCGACGCACCCCGATTGCTACGCCGAGGGAACCGAAGGCAAGGCGAAGGTGGATGTCTCCGCGGCCGGCGTCGTGTCCGTGGGGCTTGTCCTCCGTCCCGCAGGGAGGGTTCTGGGGCGTGTCCACGGACTCGGTTTCGTGCAGCCGGGCGAGGACATCTGGATCGTGCGGTTCACGCCGATTGCGGCCGACTCCGGCCGGGCCGAGGCGATCGCAGTCCCGGGAACCGAACGCGCGTCCCCCGGCCCTCCATTCGAATGCTGGACCGACGCACAGGGAACCTTCCACCGGGACAGCGTGCGCCCGGGGAAGTACCGGCTGGAGCTCGTCCACAAGCGCAGCGTGGAAGATCCCGAGAGGCCGGGCGGGAAATGGGTCGTCGTGCCGGACGACAGCGGGCCGCTCGGAGAGGTCGAGATCCGCGCGGGCGAGCTGGCGTTCTTCGAGGGGGAGGCGCCGTGACCCTGCGAGCATTCCGGCATCGCGCAGAAGCGCTCTCAGATGGTGCCCGCAAGGGACAGGGCTTCGGCTGCCTGGTCCTCTTCGGCGCCGTTTTCGTCATCGTCGGCTGCGTGCTCGCGACGATATTCGTCGCGGCGCCGTTGTGGCGCGCGCACACGGCCCGGGACTGGGTCGAGGTTCCCTGTACTATCCTGGAAAGCCGCGTCGGCAGGAGCGAGAGCGACGACGGCACGACCTACCGGGTCGAGGTCCGCTATGAGTATCGTTACGCCGCCGGCGTCGGGGCCGATCAACCCGCGCCTCGTTACGAGTCCGACCGCTACGATTTCAGCAACGGGGTCTACACGTCGGGACGGAGGCAGAAACAGGCGGCGGTCGATCGTGTGCCGCCCGGCGCCAAGACGACCTGCCGCGTGAATCCGCGCCGGCCCGATGAGGCCGTCCTGGAAGCCGGTCTCCCCTCGACCATGGGGCTCGGGCTTCTCACGCTGCTCTTCCCGCTGGCAGGCGCGGCGGCGATCGCATTCGGCATCCGCGGCATGCGCCGGGAGCGGGCCCGCCGCGAGGGGCGCCTGCCGCGTTCCATCGATGCGCGGCCGCCGGCAACGGCGAATCAGCCCGACGACATGCAGGGCCCTTGCGTCCTCGAGCCGGCCGCAGGCCGGCGCGGCAAAGCCCTCGGAATAGGAGTTCTCGCCGTTGTCTGGAACGGCATCGTCTGGACGATATTCATTGCGGCGATACTTCCCGAGATGCGCGGCGGGCTGTCCGGCTGGTTCGGAGTGCTGTTCATCTCCATTTTCCTGCTCTTCGGGCTCCTGATTGCCGGCGCCGCCGTCCACGCCGTGCTCGCGCTCGCCAACCCGCGGATACGGCTCACGCTCAATCGCCGCGCCGTCCGGCCGGGCGAGCGGCTCGAAGTGCAGTGGGAGTGCGAGGGAAACGCGTCCCGCATAGACAGTCTGATCATGACCGTGGAAGGCTGGGAGGAAGCGACGTACTCGCAAGGCACGACGACAACCACCGACAGGCGCATCTTCGCCCGCATTCCGGTCAAGACCGTCGAGGGCTTCAGGGAGATCGAAACCGGACGGACAGCGGTCGCGATGCCCGCCGATGCCGCGCCGACCTTCGAAGCCCCCCGCAACAAGCTGCGATGGCTTCTCTCGGTGCGCGGGGTCATACGGCACTGGCCCGACATCGACGATTCGCACGAGATACGCGTCCTTCCGCCGGGCAAGGAGGGATCGACGTGAGCGCCTTCCGGATCACGCTCGAAGGAGCGCGCACCGCTTTTGCGCCCGGCGAGACCATCGCCGGCGAAGTCGCGTGGAGCGCGGCGGAGCCGCCGGGGCGGATCGACCTGCGTCTTTTCTGGTACACGCAGGGCAAGGGCACGCGGGATGTCGGCGTGGTGTGGGAGGAGCCGATCGACGCCGTCGACGCCGCGGGCAGGCAGCGCTTCCGCGTGACGGCGCCCGTCCATCCGCCGAGCGTCTCGGGCACGCTCGTGTCCATCTGCTGGGCGCTCGAAGCGGTCGGCTCCGATGATGTCGCGCGCGTCGACCTCGTGATCGGTCCGGGAAGGCGCGAGCTCGTGCTCGGGAACGCGTGACCATGCGCGCCCGAGTCAACCCTTTCCGCGTGGAGCGCATCGAAGCCCTGTGCTTCCGCTTCGCCGCCGGCGGTGATCTGCCGGCCGTGCTCGAGCGCTTCGCCTCCCTGCGCCATCGCGGCGTGCTCGTGGGCCCGCAGGGAAGCGGCAAGACGAGCCTCAGGGAGGAGATCGAGCGCGGCCTGGCCGCCCAGGGGTGGCGCATCCGGAGAATCGTGCTCGAAGCTGATGCGCCGCTCCCGCGGGATGCGCCGGCCCGGCTTGTCGAAGGCGCCGGCGCCCGGGATCTCATCAGCATCGACGGCCTGGATCGCCTTCCGTTCCTGGCGTGGCGGCGCCTGTGCCGCGAGGCGCGCGGAGCCGGCGGCATTCTCGCCACGAGCCACGTCCGCGGGCGGCTCCCCACGCTCTACGAGCATCGAACCTCGCCCGCCCTGCTGCGCGATCTGGTCGCCGAGCTGACCGGCGCCCCGGCCGCGGCGTCCCTCGCGGCCCGCTGCGACGAGCTCTTCTCCCTCTGCCGCGGCGACGTGCGGGCCTGTTTGCGCGCGCTGTACGATGATGCGGCGTGCGGAAGGGTCTTGCTCAACGAATCCTCGGCGATCTCATGAGCGAACACAGACGATGGTGACCGGACGCTATCGTCGTGGCTTGCCGATTCTGCTTGCAGACCGCCGTGTATCGACCGGAAACCACGCCGCCGGTTCGACTTTGTCCATTCCCACACGAACCTCCTCGCGAGAAGCCGAACCGAGCCATGCTCTTCACACCCTGCATCTCCGACAAATCGCGAGCCAGTCGCCTGCCGCCCTTCCCACCGAACCTTCACCGACTCTTTCTCAACACACTTCTTGACGCCCGCTACCCTGCGCTGTATGCTGCGTAATGTCCCCGGGCTACCGACAGTCGGTGCCCCCCGGGCGGTTTGTCCAAGGAACGCTGTTAGGCGAGAGGGGGCTTGACCGAATGGCAACTCTGCGTGTGCAAGCAATGGGAAGTGGCCGCATTGTCGGCTGGTCGGAACTGAAGCAAGGTCGGCTGGTCGATGCGAGCCGTTTGGCTAGGCTCTTCTTCACCACCACCCTGACCGATGTCATCACGGACTTGTGTGCTCTGGCGGAATCTCTCGACAAGGGCTACCGGATC
>JBFZCA010000112.1:0-9668 GCA_041308205.1 Planctomycetota bacterium
CGGCCTCCAGCCGGCCGATACTATGCTGGCGGTCCCATACGCATGAAGAAGTGTTATGATGGCGGTCGGGCTGCACGACGGAACGGGGGCACGATGCGGGAGTCGCCTCGGCCGGCCCGTCCGGGCACGCGCCGCGGCAGGAGGATCCGGACGTGAAACACGCGCTCGCGAGCATTATCGGAGTCGCCGCGCTTCTTGCGGGATGCGTCGGCGTCAACCCGCACGCGGTCAACGCCGAGTTCGAGAAGGACATCCTGCGCCGCGAGGCGGCGTACCGCCTGAAGCCGCAGGACGCGATCTCGGTCACGGTGGTGGCGCAGCCCGGGTTCTCGCAGACTCCCGTCGTCGTGAAGAGCGATGGCTACATAGACCTCCTTCTCGGCCGCTTCCTCGTCGGCGGGATGACCACCGCCGAGGCCGAGGAGACGATCAGGACGCAGCAGAAGGAATTTCAGAATGTCGCGTTGCGCATCGTGGTCGCCCTGGTCACCCCGGCTCCCGAGGTCGTGTGGGTCGGGGGGGAGGTCGGGCGTCCCGGCGTCGTGACGCTCAGGTCGGGCATGAGCGCCATGGAGGCGGTGTTCGAGGCCGGCGGCAACCTGCCGAGCGGCAAGCTGCGCGAGATCCTGCTCATTCGCCAGGGCCCGGATCGCACCCGCCACATCAGGTACGTGAATCTCAAGATCAAGGAGGAGGACCTGACGCTTCTTCCGCGCGACATGGTCTACGTCCCGCGCACGGCGGTGGCGAACGTCGCGACGTTCCTCGACCAGTACTTCTACCAGCTCACGCCGATCGCCTACATCACGCCGGTGCTCATGTACAGCAGCCTGGGGCCGTACTAGCGCGGGCAACCAACCGGCCCCGCAGGTGCGGACGGGAAGAAACCGGCGCGCGAGTCGGACGGAAAAGAGCGCCGCGAGGGCGCGAGGACCCCACGGCGCGCGCCGCGCGCCATCTCGCGCCGTGCAGCAACGCCGCGATTCCTCTTCCGTCCCCGCGGGTGACTACGGCTTGCATTCGCTCCAGTTGGCCCCCGAGGCGATGTCCACGCCGACCGGCACGGACAGCGGAATCGCCCCGCGCATCTCCGCGGCGATCACCTCGCAGAGCCCCGGGGCCTCGCGTTGCGGCGCCTCGAAGATGAGCTCGTCGTGGACCTGGATGATCAAGCGGGCCGGGAGGCGTTCCTCGCGGATGCGGCGGTGGAGCCGCACCATCGCCACCTTGATGAGATCCGCGGCGCTTCCCTGAATGATGGTGTTGACGGCCAGGCGCTCGGCCTGCTCGCGCATCGTGCGGTTGCGGGAATCGATGAACAGGATCGGCCGGCGGCGGCCGAGGATCGTCCTGACGGCGCCCGCGCCGCGCGCCTCGGCCACGGCGCGCTCGACGAAAGCGGCGATGCCCTTGAACTTCTCCTTGTAGGCCGCGATGAACGTCGCGGCCTCCGATCGCGGAATCCCGAGTGCGCGCGCCAGGCCGAACGCCGTCTGGCCGTAGATGATGCCGAAATTCACCGCCTTGGCCCGCGACCTGAGGTCGGGAGGAACCTGATCGAGGGGCAGCCCCCAGATGGCGCTCGCCACCCATCGGTGGATGTCCTCGCCGGCATCGAAGGCCGCGCGCATGGCGGGATCGCCGCTGTAATGGGCGAGGATCCTGAGCTCGATCTGCGAGTAATCGGCCGCGATGAGCACGTCGCCCGGCCGCTCGGGCACGAAGGCCGTGCGAATGCGCCTCCCTTCCGGCGTCCTGACGGGAATGTTCTGGATATTCGGGTCCGACGAGCTCAGGCGCCCGGTCGCGGCGACTGCCTGGTGGTAGCTCGGATGCAGGCGTCCCGTGCGGGGGGATACGAGATCGGGCAGCACATCGACGTAGGTGTTCTTCAGCTTGGCGAGCTCGCGGTATTCCAGCACGAGCTTCGGCAGCGGATGCGAGGGCGCCAGGGCCGCGAGCACCTCGGCGTCCGTGCTGCGCGCGCTCTTCGTGCGCTTGACGACCGGCAGCCCGAGGCGGTCGAACAGCACCTCGCCGAGCTGCTTGGGCGAATCGATGTTGAAGTCGACGCCCGCGCAGTCGAGGATCCGCCGGCGCAGCGCGTCGAGCTCCGCGCCGAGTTCCACGCTGATGGCGCCGAGGACCCGGGTGTCGATCTTCACGCCTTCCCATTCCATGTCGGCGAGCACCCGGCAGAGCGGCATCTCGACATCATCGAACAGGGGGGCGAAGCCCTCGGCCCGGATGCGGGGCGCCATCGCGCGCCAGAGCCTGAACGTCACGTTGGCGTCCTCGGCGCCGTAGACGGCCAGGCGGGCGGGATCGGCCTCGGTGATGGGTATCTGGGCCGCGCCGCTGCCGATGATCGACGTGAAGGGGATGCACTCGTAGTTCAGCAGCTCGGCAGCGAGGGCGTCGAGGCCGTGGCTGCGGCGTTCGGCATCGATCAGGTACGATGCCACCATGGTGTCGAAGGCGATGCCGGCGAGCTCCATGCCCGCCCCGCGCAGCGTCTGAAGGTCGTACTTTATGTTCTGCCCGCACGTGGCAAGGCTCGGGTCGGCCAGCACCGGCCCGAGGATCTCCTTGACCGCATCGATGGACGCCGTGCGTCCATCGCGGGCGAGGAGAGGCACGTACACGCCCCCCGACGGTTCCCATGCGAAGGAGATGCCCGCCAGACGCGCGTCGCGCGGCCTGAGCGACGTGGTCTCCGTGTCGACGGCGAATGCGCCCGCGCGCCTGAGCGAGGCCGCAAGGCCGCGGAGCTCATCGTCCGTGATCGCGGTGGTGAAGCGGTACGCCGCCGCCGTCTCCCGCTCCCGCGCGGCCGCCGGCGCTGCCGGAGCCGCGGGAGACGCGGTCTCCGCGCCGAGAAGCGGCAGCAGCTTGGCGAAGCGCAGCTCCGCGAACACGGGCGCGAGCCGCGCGAGCGAGAAGCCGGCGATGCGGCACGCCTCGAGGTCGAAATCGAGCGGGCAGTCGCGTCTGAGGGTGACCAGGGTGCGTGTCAAGGGCACGGAGGGCGCGAACGCGCGCACGTGGTCCTTGAGCTTGGGCGTCAGCTCATCGGCGTGGGCGACGACGGCGTCGGCGGTCCCGTACCTGGCGATGAGATCCAGGGCCTTCTTCGGCCCGACGGTGGGGATGCCCGGCACGTTGTCGACCGGGTCTCCGCTCAGGGTCTGTATCTCGAGCGCCTGCTCGGGCGTGAAGCCCTTGAGCGCCTTCAGGCGCTCCGCATCGATGATCGTGTCGTCCTGCAGGTCGTAGATGGCGATCCCCGGCCCGAGGAGCTGGAACAGATCCTTGTCGCGGCTGAGAATACGGACGTCGACCTTCAGATCCTCGCAGCGGTCGACGACGGTGGCGATGACATCGTCGGCTTCCTCGCCGGCGCAGGTCAGAACCGGAATGCCGGCCAGATCCAGGATGGAGCGGATGCGCGCGATCTGAGGAACGAGGACCTCCGGCATGCGGTCGCGCCCCGCCTTGTACTCGGCGAACGCCGCGAGCCTGCGCGTCGGGCCCTCGGGGCGATCCATGGCGACCGCCAGGTAGGCGTCCGGGTTCCTTCGCGCGAGGTCGAGCACCATGGCGGTGAACACGAACGTCGCCTTCGTCGGCTCGCCCGAGGGCGCGGTCAGGTCCGGCGCCTTGGACCAGTGCGCGCGCATGATATGGCTGTGACCGTCGATGAGGAAGAGTCGTCGAGCCATGGCGTACCTCCATGCCGCCCCGTCCGCGGCCGACCGCGCGATGCAGCGCAGGGCATCCTATGCGCGCGGGGCTCCGTTGGCAACCATGCCCGCGCGCGAGGGTCGGCGCCGCGGCGCGCTGAGGAATCAGGGCGGCGCCGCAGCGCGCCGCCTGCGCGGTATTGCCGCACCCCCGGTTTGCCGTTAGGATAATCCGGGCATGGGATTCGCCGGCAGGCGGTCGCAACGCGCGCCGGCTCCCATGCGACGGAGCGGAGGTTTGTATGCCCATCTTGCGCGTGTTGAGCGGATCGAACGTCGGGACCGTGTACGAGCTTTCGCGCGACAGCCTCCTCGTGGGGCGGGACCTCGACGTGCAGATCCAGGTGGCCGATCAGGGCGTCTCGCGCCGCCATGCGGAGATCGTGCGCGTGGACGAGCTGTTCCTGCTGCGCGATTGCGGGAGCCGCAACGGCACGTTCATCAACGAGGACCCCGTCACCGAGCGCGTCCTGCGCGAGGGCGACAAGATCAGGATCGGCAGCACCGTCTTCGCGTTCGAGGACCGGCCGCAGTTGCTCGAGCAGAGCCGGTTGATCCAGTTCCACGACGGCGCCGTGAACCCGCATCAGACGCTCTTCCTGCGGACGGCGGGCAAGACCGGGGGCGCGGCGGCGCCCGCGGGGCGCGGCTCCTTCAGGGACAGCCCGCTGCTCACGGCAATGGAACGGATCGCCCACATCGTGGCCGGCGAGAAGACGCTCGGCGCCGTTCTCTTCAAGGCGCTCGCGGAGCTCGGCGTCGCGATCCGCGCGCTGCAGACGTCCCTGTTCACGCTGAAGAACGTGGAGGGCGGGGACGAGTTCCGTCTCGTCGCCTCCTGGTCGAGCGAGGCGGACAAGCCCCACCGCGTGTCGCGCTCGGTCATGGGCCAGGCGTGCCGCGACCGCCAGCCCATTCTCGTCCGCGACGCCGGCCAGGACATCCGCTTCTCGGCCGAGGACAGCATCGTCGCGCACGGCCTGCGTTCGATCATGTGCGCGCCGCTCGAGGCGCAGAGCCAAGTGTTCGGAGCGCTGTACGCCGCGGACTGCAGCGATCCCGGGGGATTCGCCGCCGAGGACCTGGAGCTGTTCACGGCGGTGGCGACCCAGCTCGGGCTGGTGATCGTCGCGGCGCAAACGCAGCGCCAGCACGACGTGTTCTTCAAGCAGGCCATGCGGGTTCTCGTGGCCGCGATCGAGCATCGCCTGCCCGAGAGCAAGGGGACGGGCGAGCGCGTCGCGGGGTTCTGCGCCGCGACGGCGCGCGCGTTGAACCTCGAGCCGCCGGATGTGCGCTATGCCTGGTTGAGCGGCCTCCTGCACAACGTCGCGACGCTGGGGCTCTCGGATCGCGAGCTCGCCGAGCCGGTGCTCCTGCCGATCAGGCGCAGCCGCGCGGCCGAGGAGCTTCTTTCCAAGCTGAGCGGCATGGATCCGGTGCTCGCGGCGATCAAGGGTCAGGATGAGCGCTGGGACGGCAGCGGCACGCCCGAGAGCGCAACCGGCGACAACATTCCGCTGCTCGCGCAGATCGTCGGCGTTGCGAAGCACTTCGACCGGCTGCTCAGCGGCGATCTGTCGGGCAACGCCGGCGTGCCGATCAGAGAAGCGCTGCTCGCGGTGAACGCGCTCAAGGATCGCCAGTTTCCGGCGCGCGTCGTGAACGCCCTGTTCATCGCGTACCGGCGCGGCGAGCTGTTCCAGGAAGAGCAGCAATTCAGCGCGCTGGACATGTGACGCGCGCGGCGCGCCGCCGCCGGCCGCCCTGCGCAGCGCTTTCTTCGCCTCCGGCGGGGATGGTTGTTGACTTTCACTCTCCTTGGCCCTACAGTACCGGCAATAACGTCCCGGCGGCGCCGACCCGACCGGGGCGCGCATCGCCGCGAGACGGCCAGAGTGTGACGGATGCACCGCAAAAAGGAACCGAAAGAGCTGATCGAAGTGCTGCTCCGGGAGCAGCGCAAGCGCACGCCCGAAGGACAGGACCCCCTCGAGGGCATCGAGTGGGGGGGGCTGCCCGACGACCTGCGCGACAAGGTGTACAGGCCGTCCGAGCAGAAGGAGCCGCTCGCCGATCTCCTGCTGTCGGTCGAGCGCGAGAAACGGCGGGCGAAGGACGGCGTGGAGGCGCCGGCGGCGGCCGGCATGCCCGAACGCCCGGGGCTGCGCGAACGGTGGGGGACATGGGTCGGCCACACGTTCGGGTTTCTCGGCGCGACCTGCGAGGTGAGGACCGCCACGGTCGTGGCATTCTTCGGGTGCAGCCTCTTCCTCACGCTGATCGCGTATCTGTACGGCATCGAGAAGGGGCGCATGCAGGAACCGCCCATCATGATGATGCCATTTCAGGGCTCCCCGACCGAGATCGGCATAGAGGGGCCCAGAAGCGTGCCGCGTGCCGACGATACGGCAATGGGCAAATCCGACACGCCGGCAGGCGTGCCGCCCGATGCCCGCGTGGGACCGGCGGACATCGCGCCGGGCGCTCGCAAGGGAAGCCCCGCGCCGCCCGCGCGCAAGGAGCCGTGGGTCATCCGCATTCAGACCGTGCTCTTGACGCCGAAGGCGCGGGAATGCGCCGACATCCTCTGCGGCCGCCTGCGCCTGGCGGGAGTCCCCGATCCCGCCACCGTGACGATCGGTTCGGGAGGCCGCACGCAGCTCGTCGTGATCGCCGGCGGGTGGCCGGATCGCGCGAGCACCGAGAAGGCCTTGGCAGCGTTCAGGCCGGTCATAGAGAGCATAAAGGGGGTCGAGGGATTCCCGGCGCTCGAAGGCGCCGCTCCCTGGCAGAGACCGTAGCGAGAGATGCGAACACGGTGAACGCACAGCCCGCGTGTATTCCCTGCTGCCTGGCGCGCATCCTCAGGATGGCCGAGCTGGTCACGGACAACGACTGGCTGCACAACCGCATCCTCGCCGAGATGATGGACTTTCTGCGCAAGCGGCAGTACGAGACGACGCCCGCGGATCTCATGGCCGAGCTGTGCGTGCGCGCGGAGAAGACGCTGGGCGTGGCCGATCCGTACGCGGAGCGCCGGAAGAGCTTCGGCGAGGAGATGCGTGCCGCCGAGGGACAGTTCCGCGCGCAGATCGAGTCCGTCCCCAAATCGCAGCAGCTCGCGCTCGCCGTGCGCCTGGCGTGCACGGCGAACGTGTTCGATGATGACCTGCTGCGCGATGTGGAGATCTCGGGGCTCTTCGCGCGCGTCGAGGAGGCCGCCCTGCAGGGCGATGCATGGGAGGACTTTCGCCGCGATCTGAAGGCCGCATCGCGCATCCTGTTCGTCCACTGCGCCGCCGGCGAGATCGTCCTCGACAAGCTGCTCATCGAGCGAATGGAGGAGAAACGGGTCGTCTCGGTCGTGAGAACGCGGCCGGTTCTCGGCTGGGCGACGGCCGAGGATGCGGCGCGGGCCGGTCTCGGCGACGGGTCCCACGCGGTCATGGATCCGGGTGCGGATTGCATCGGGCTGCCGCTCAACCAGTGCTCGCAGGAGCTCAGGGCGGCGTTCGACGAGGCCGACCTGGTGGTCGCCAAGGGACAGGCCGCCTACGAGACGCTGGGGGCTGAACGGAAACCGATCTACGCGCTCATGCGCGTGAAGTGCCGCGTCGTGGCCGAGGTTCTCGGCTACCAGGTGGGGGATCTCGTGCTCGAGCGCTGCGGCCCCGATCAGGCCTGATCGACCGGACGGGGCCGGACTGCGGTGGTGGAGACACGCGTATCCCCCGCCGGGCGAGCGTTTTTCCCGCCGCGCGCCGGCGCGGCCTCGCGCGGTCGCCCGCGCGCCGTTATTCTCCCGAAGGCCTCTGGCGCGCGCGTTGCTTAAGTGTTATACTCTGGACTCGCAAGACACGCACCGTACGGAGGTTATCCCATGAGCTTGCACAGAAGCCTTGTTATACACGCGAAGCTCTCGCGCAGTCGCAGCGTGCTGACGCGCGCCGAGAGAATCGATATCCTGAAGCGTGACGGGAAGTTCACCGAGGGCGCGACCTCGGTCTACGGTCTCCCGAAAGTTCGCATCCGCACCGGTGCGTAAGGGCGCCGGCGCGACGCCACCGCGTGGGTGTCCGCCGTGAAGCGCCGCACGGGCGCAGCGGCGGATGGGTCTCAGGGATTCGTAAGGTGGAGGAATTCGGGTTGGCGCGAACGGGGCATTGCACCATAGAAACGACATCGCGGCCGTACAGCCTCGCGGCGCCTCTCCCGGAGAAGAAAATGAGGAGGAGTATTGATGGCCGCGAACGAAACCCCCGATGTTCCCAACGCCGGTCACGATGGATTCAAATTTAAAAAAGGCGCATATCTGACGCTCAAAGTCGAGCGCATAATGATGCACATCGCCCGGCGCCGCCCGGTCAAGTGGATCGCCAATCTCCACAACGTGCGGGAGTCCGTGGTGTACTACGTGGCGCGCAAGACCGGCTTCCCGCCGTCTGCATTGGTCGTGCGCGACGCCAAGGCTCTCCAGAAGCAGCCCCGCAGGCAGGAGACCGAAGCCGGCGCCGCCGCGGTGCAACAGGCGGAGCAACTGGACAAGGTCTGCTGACGCGGGTTTTCGGGGACGACGCGTCGAGCACGGCGCCTACACCGCCTCGGTGCATGGCAACAAAGGGCCGATGCAACATAAGATACATTACCGGATCATAGAAGGCTGTTGGGATCGGGTACGGGACTCGGCGATGCACCGGACGCCGCCTTGCTGCGGCGCCGGTGATCGCCCGCGATGGGTTTGCCATGGTGATCAACGCGTCGTGGGGATCAGAGAAGGCTGTTGGGATCGGGTACGGGACTCGGCGATGCACCGGACGCCGCCTTGCGGCGCCGGTGATCGCCCGCGATGGGTTTTCCATGGTCATCAACGCGTCTTGATCAGCGCGTCGCGTTCAACGCGGCATCGAGCGCCGCGTCGAGCGTGTCCGCCGAGTGCGCCGCGGGCCGTTCATGCGCGCGGTGGACGACGCAGCGCCACCGTTCGCCCGCGAGGCGCTGAACGTCCACGACCGCCCGCGCGCCGAGCGTCTCGATGATCGCCGGGAAGTCGGCGGGCGCGGCGTCCGGATACGGGACCGTGTGCCGGCGCATGGCCGGTGCCGTGCGGGAACGTTGCGCGAGGCGCGCGGCGGTCCACAGGTCCGGTTCGGCGCCGGTCAGCGCGATGTGGCATGCGAACGTACGTGCGTTTCCATAAAGTTCCGTGTAGAGCGGCAGCGTCAATTGCCCGGGAGCGGCCGGGGCGGCGGCGCCGAGGTATGAGAGGAATGACCCCCACGTGAGCGCAAGGATGCGGCTCGGTATGCCGCAGTTGCCCATGGCGAAGAGCGCCGCCGGAAGCGGCGGCGGGTCGGCGAGCGCGCGCTTGAGTGCGACGACGTCGGCGATCGAGCGTGCCGTGGGGACCAGTTTCACGGCCGTGGCGCCGTCGCCGTGCGCGGCGACGATGCGGTCCTCGATGGCGGCGATGGGGCCGTCGAAATCGTGAATCGAGGCGAGCACGGGCCAGCCTGCGGCCACGCCGCGGCGGAAAAGCGCGCTGCGCATCTCGATGTCGATGAGCGCGGCGCCGCGTTCGCGGGCCTGGGCGAAGATCGCCGCGCGTTCGTCATCCTCGACCCGGCAGGCGCCGCCCTCCGCGGCGCTGCGGCAGGTGAATATCACCGGGCGCGGGCTGGCGGCAATGTGGGCCAGCGCCTCGGCCGGACCTCCCGGCCACAGGTCGGCGCGGATCTCGCAGTAGTCGGCCGCGCGCACCGCCGCGGGGTCGAACGGGCCGACCGCGGTGACGGCGAGGCCGTGACGCGGGGTTGTGCTCATTGGCGCTCCGGTGCGGCGCGCGCGGGTGCGCCGCGGAAATACCATTGTACAAAAGACGATGCACGGCGTACAAGATCGGACGAGCGTCTGTAGGGAAAGAGT
>JBFZCA010000113.1:0-16236 GCA_041308205.1 Planctomycetota bacterium
ATTTTTCCATTCAACTTTCTGGAAGAAATATTCGCCGTCGAACAATTCGCTTTCCATGCGTTGCACGCCTTTCTTCAGCAACTCGTCGTAAAGCGGCACGTCGTCGCCGAGCGCGCGGCCCATGAGCGTGGCGGCCGTGAGTGCGCCGAGATAAAAACTCGTGCACATGCCGTCCGGCCCCCAGAACTCGATGTCGTACGTGTTGTGGTGGGGCTCCCTGAGGACGCCGAGCTGGTCGGGATCCCACGTTCTCTGGCAGTAGTCGAGGCTCGCCTTGACCTTGGGCCACAGGCGCTTGAGCCAGGCCCCGTCGCCGCTCACGCGCCATTCCCGGTGGACCTTCATGATGCCGCCGAGCTGCCCGTCGGCCGCGGCGTGGAAATCGTGCACCGTCGGCCTGATCGGAAGCGACGTGCGGAACACCTGATGCCCGTCCTCGTTCTGCGAGACCTCGAACTCGGTCTCCCGCAGCGTGCGCTCGAGCGCCGGGAAGAGGTGCGGAATCGCCTGGGCGTAGTTCCACACGTGCGTGCAGGTCCCGTGGCAGCAGCCCCGGTTGTCCGAGCAGCCCTCGTAGCACCAGAGCCTGCCATCGTCCTGGCGGAGCACCGTCGGGGACTTGAGGATCGTGAGATTCGCCGCGACGGCCTCGATGACCTCGGGCGGCAGGGTCGAGTCGAAGAAGGCATCGCTGAACGCCCTGCTCTTGCGGCGCAGCTCGCGGTAGTTCGTCCGCCAGTAGTCGGCGACCGCGTCGATGCCCGCGAACCTGCCCGCGTACCACGGCACGTAGGTCGTCTTCGGCGCGTCCTTGTCGGCCTCGGGATCCTTCCCGATCCTGAGGCCGCTTGCGCCCGTGTACCACGCGAGCCTGACCTCGATCGTCGCGGTCTTGCGCGGACCGAGCGTGAAGGGCGCGAAGATCGTCGCGCCCGGCGCGCCCTGGTCGATCGGCGCGCGCTCGTAGCACGCGCCGGCGGCGATGTCGTTCCACGCCATCGTGAGCGAGTCCCACCACCCGCCCCGGAACCACACGCAGTTGACCTTCGCATCCTTCTGCGAGACCGTGATGCTGAACTCGGTCTTGTCGGCCGGCTTGTCGCCGGAGCCTTGCTCCCAGAGCACGAACCCGCCGGGCGTCGCCCTGATGCCGTGGCCGTCGTTGCCGACGGCGACGAAGTTCCGGGCGTTGAACGAGAAGACGCATTCGACATCGGCGCTCCCGTTGTTGGTGAAGCGGTACTCGAGCGCCGCCGCGGGAAGGCTCGAGTTGTCCGCATCGCCCGGGATGCACGGGCTCCATGCCTCGATCTGCACGCCGACGGGGAAGGTCTTGTCGGTGAACTTGATGCGCGCGAAGGGGAAGCGCGGCGTGAACGACGGGTTGGCGAGGCGCGGCAGACCGTAGCTCTTGCCCGAGGCGCCGTTGCCGCTGCCCGGGCTGCCGAAGATCTTCCACGCCGGCACGGGGCCCTCCAGGACGCGCGCGATGGGAGCGGCGCCCTTGACCGCGAGCGCCGCGAAGACGCACGGCTCGTTGTAGACTTCGGGCATGTGGCGGATCGAGAGGTGCGACAAGGCGCCCGTGCCTTCCAGGCAGACCATGCCGGCGCCCATGCCGCCGAGGGGAAACGCGACGCGGTCGAGGCGGTCGCCCGAGAACGAGCCGTTGTACCTGCGCGTGCCGTGCGCCGGCGCGGCGGCGTCGAGGCTGCCGGCGGCGAACACTGCGGCGAGGGCCAGTGCGAACAAGCGGACGGAGTTCGAATGCACGCTCATGATGTTCCTCCTTGTGTGCGTATGCCGAGGCCGCGGCGGGCGCCGTGCGCCCGCACAGAGAGCTTCATCGTAATCCGGAGAGACCGGCCGTGTCTACCGCGGGTTCGCGAGGCGCGCGAGCGGCTCGAGGATGTCGCCGGTCAGGAGATACGCGGCGCCCAGGATGGGCAACGCGCGCGGCTCGATCCCCATGGGCGGTTCCGGCGCGTTCGCCTCGGACAGCGCGCCAATGCAGCCTTCCCAGACCTTCGCGCCGCTCGCCGTCTCGTAGAGCACGAACAGCGCGCGCGGCGTGACGTCGTGAAGGGCGACCGTGCCGAACACAGGCAGGATCCCGTACAACACGGTGACCTCGGTGTCCTCTCGATAGTAGTTGAAGGCCGCGGTCGCGAGCACGTAGTCGCCGCCGAACGGCGCGAGCGTTGCGGCCGGCAGCGCGTCCGGCCCGAGCGGCGCGACGCCGGCGCGCTGCTCCTGCAGCGTCACCTCGAACTCCCCCGTCCAGGGTGCGCCCGGCGGCGCGCTGCCGGCATACAGCGTGCGGGTCGGCCCCGCGGGCGCCGCGTCCGAGGGGAGCTTCAGGGTCGTCTTCTCCTCGATCTCGGCGAATGCATCCGCATGCTCGCGGCAGCGCGGGAGGAGCTCGCGCGGGCTCACGAAACGCACGCCGCCGAGCTCGCCGGTGAACGCGTTGTTCTGCGCCGCGATGCATCGCGCCGCGGTCGCGGCCTCGGTGCCCGCGACCATGGCCGGCAGGACCGCGACGGTCTTGCCCTTCAGCGCCGGCGGCGGGGCGGCGGCGCGGACGAACATCTCGATTCGCGGCGCGGCGCAGCCTGCCGCGCCCGCAAGCGCGCTCAGCACTGCGATGGCGATCGGGCGTCGGATCGGCATCGGTTCTCTCCTCACCTGAGCGCCATGGCGGCCAGGGCGCTGCGAATGCTGCCGGACCATGCCGGCGCGTCGTCCGGCGGCTCGCCCAGGACCATGTGGAACTCGGCGATCACCGCGCTCTCCTCGAGGTCGATGACCCTGAGGATCTGGGCGGCCTGGGCGACATCGTACTCCTCGGCGGCCGCTTCCTTGGTCCTGGACCCGAGCGTCACGTACGGAAAGGGCAGGAGCACGAGGGGACACCAGTAGAAGCTGCGGTCGATGGCGGCCGTGCCCTGCTGGCCCACGAGCAGGTAGCGATGGCCGACTATGCCGCGGATCTTCGCGAGCTTCTCGGCGTTGATGAGCAGCTCGGAGGGCGGCGCCATGAGAAGCGCGAGCGCGGTCGGGCTGAACGGCGCCGAGATATCCTCGGTTCCCGCTGCGTCGACGAGACGGGCGGTGGTCTCCTTGGCCGTGAACGCCGCATCGCCGCGGCGATCGAGGACGCCGGCGACGGCGAGATCCGCCATCACGGCGTCGTGCCGCGCGGGGTCGAGCGGCAGATACGCGTAGTTGTGGCTGCAGCCGGCTGCGGCGGCTCCCGCGACTGCGAGGAGAATGCCGCGGCCGAAGGCGGCGCCCAGGCGACGTGGAGGTCGTGCATTCATGGTGCCCATCATAATGAGAATCGGATGCGGAGTCCATTCACATGAGAGCCGGTCGGCGGCAAGGACGCCGTCCGCCATGGAAAAATGCCAGCGCCGGGGCCGTATGCACCGGCGGGAGCGCCGGGCGCGCGCGGGGGCACGGGACCGGCGGTTGCAGCCCCTTTCTCGGGACGACTGCGCCTCGGGAGTGCTGCAACAAGGAGCAAGGCCATGTCGTTCACGATGATCAAGCGACTCGGCGCAGCCGTGACTCTCGCGCTTCTCATGAACGGCGACGGACGCGCGGAAGAGACGCGCGCGGCGCCTTCCGATCTCGTCTGCACCGCGCAGGGGCTCGATGTTTTTCTTGCCTGGACGAACAACGGCGATTACTCCCAGGTGAAGGTGAAGCGCGGGAAAAGCGTCATCGCGACGCTTCCCAGCACGGCCGAGACGTTCTCCGAGACCCTGCCCGCGGCGGGCTCGTACGCCTACAGCGTCTTCGGCGTCCCGCTTCGCGAGGCGGCGACGTGCCAGGTCGAGGCGCTCGACGTGCCGCAGCTCCAGGGCCTGGCGTGCGCGTTCTCGGCCCGCGACTACAGCGTTGCGCTCGCGTGGTCCGCGGCGGAGACCGCGGTGTTCGATGCGTTCACGATCGCCCGCAACGGAGTCCGCATCGGAGAGGTGGGCGGCCTCGTGTTCCAGTTCGTCGATGCCGCGCCGCCCATCGGCGCGCAACTGTACGAGGTCCGCGGCGTGGTGGGCGGCAACGTCTCCGCGCCGGTTGCCTGCACGGCCGACGTCACCGCGCTCGAGCCGATCTCGAACTTCGCCGCGACGGTGGACGGCGCGACGGGAGCCATCGTTCTGACGTGGACGAACGGCGAGCCGTACGACGCCATCGAGCTTTCCTGCGGCGGAGAGCGGCTCGCCGTGCTCGGCGGCCAGGAGACGGCCTACACGTTCACCCACGAGCCTTTCGGCCTCTACGAGTTCCAGGTGCAGGCCGCGCTGGGCGCGCGGCAGACCGAGGCGGCGGCCTGCGCCGCCGCGACGGGCCGGCTCATCTGGGACGCGGATCCTTCGAGCGCGGCGGCCGGCTACCACGTGTACCTGTGGTCTTCCACCGCCGTCGCGCCTGCCGTGACGGACTTCGTGTTCACGACGGGCGCGATCACGGCCTTGCCGCTCGCGGAGCTTCTCGCGGCGGGCGCGCTGCCCGAGAGCCGCGATCCGGTCGCGTTGAACATCGCGCTGACCGCGTTCGATGCGGCAGGCAACCTGTCGGCGCTCTCCGAGTGCGTGGCCTTCGACTGGCAGGTGCTGTCGGCCGAGGTGCTGCCGTGATGGGTGATTCCGCCCGCCTTCGGCTGCGGCTACGGCGGGCAGCCTGTTGAGAATCCGCCGGAACGTGCTACGCTTCTGGGCGTGAGGCGCGGCGCCCGCGTCGTCGCGGTACGGACGCCGTGCCGCTCCCGGAAGGAGCCCCGTTCATGCTTCTCAGAGAGACGTTGCGCGCCCAGGGCGACTGGATGTTCAGGCAGCGGAGCTGGCTGCCGCTCCTGCTCGCGCCCATCGTCGCGGCGGGGTTCGCGCGGTTCTCCTACCTGGGAGACAGCCGCACGCTCGATCGCTTCTGGGTCCTCGGCTGCGCGCTCGTGTGCCTGGCCGGACTGGCGATCCGCGCGGCCGCGACGGGTTCGACCCCCCGGCGCACATCGGGGCGCAACACGAAGGGGCAGGTCGCCGACGAGCTCAACACGACCGGCATGTACTCGCTCGTCAGGAACCCGCTCTACGTGGGGAACTTCGTCATGGGGTTGGGCCCGGCGCTCTATTTCCACCTGTGGTGGGCGGCCGCGGCGTACACCGTCATCTTCTGGGTGTACTACGAGCGCATCGTGCTGGCCGAGGAGGAGTTCCTGCGCGAGCGATTCGGCGCCGCGTACGAGGAATACGGAAAGAAGACGCCGGCCTTCCTGCCGCGCTTCCGGAGCCGGCGCCCGCCGGCGCTGCCGTTCTCGTTCAGAACCGTCCTGAAGCGCGAGTACCAGACCGCGTTCGGCGCCGCGGCCGTCTTCTGCGCGTTCGGCGTCGCGGGGGACAGCGTTCAGGCGCGCGCGCTCCAGGTCGATGCGCTCTGGATCGCGGTATTCGGCGCGAGCCTCGTTGCCTACGCGGTGCTGCGGTTCCTGCGCAAGAAGACGCGGGTGCTGCACGTCGCGGGGCGCTGAGCGGACGGCGCGGACGACAAGAAGAGAAGGACCGCGTGAGCTCCGCCTCCCGCGCCGCGATACCGGTCGCATCGGGCGCGGGCGCGGCGGCGTCGCGCGGTCCGGCGTTGGGGCATCCCCTCGGGGCGTTGCGATGCCGAGGGACTGCCGATCTACCTGGTCGAGAACTTGTGCACGGTCGTGTGCGTGTACTTCGCGCCCGGCTTCAGGATCACCGAGGGGAAGTCGGGCTTGTTGGGCGAATCCGGGAAGTGCTGGGTCTCGAGGCAGAAGCCGTAGTGCTTCGTGTAGCTCTTCCCGCCCTTGCCGATGATCGAGCCGTCGAGGAAGTTCCCGGTGTAGAACTGGACGCCGGGCTCGGTCGTCGAGATCTCCATGACGCGGCCGCTCGTCGGCTCGTACACCCGCGCCGCCAGGCTCAGCTTCCCGCCGCCGCTCGCCAGCACGTAGTTGTGATCGTACCCGCCCGGGACCTGGCCGATGCGCGCGCCGATCGCGGCCGGCGTCGTGAAGTCCATGGGCGTTCCCTTGACCGGCGCGAGCTCGCCCGTCGGGATCAAGCCCGCGTCGACGGGCGTGTAGCGGTCCGCGGCGAGCATGAGCTCGTGCCCCAGGATGTCGCCCGTGCCCTGGCCCGCGAGGTTGAAGTAGCTGTGGTGGGTGAGGTTGATGGGCGTCGCCTTGTCGGTCGTCGCTCCGTAGGCGATCGTCAGCTCGTCGGCATCGGTGAGCATGTACGTCACGGTGCAGGCGAGGTTGCCGGGATAGCCTTCCTCGCCGTCCTTGCTCAGGTACGTGAACTCGATGCCGCGCGCGCCGGCCTTGGTCACGGGCTTCGCCTTCCACACGACCTTGTTGTAGCCCTTGATCCCGCCGTGGAGGTGGTTCTCGCCGTTGTTGGCGGCCAGGGCGTACTCCTTGCCGTCGAGCGTGAACTTCGCCTTCGCGATGCGATTGCCGTAGCGGCCGACCGTGGCGCCGAGATAGGACGAGTCCTTGATCCAGCCCTCGAGCGCGTCGTAGCCGAGCGTGATGTCCGCCATGACGCCCTTCCTGTCGGGCGCCTCCAGCGCCACGAGGATGGCGCCGAAGTCGGTGAGCACGGCCTTGAGGCCGTGCGCGTTCGCCAGCGTGTACAGGGAGCACTTGGTCCCGTCGGGAGTCGTGCCGTAGGGCGCGGTCTTGACAGCCATTGCATCGCCTCCGGGTGTACAGGAAGAGAGAAATCCCCACAACGCGGCCGCGACGAGCGGCGCGAGAACGCAGAATCGTTTCCCTGGCATCGCATGCTCCTTTGCAGCAGGTTGCGCGGGCGCACGCCGGCCGGCGCCCATCATGGGAGAATGATACGCGCGTGTGTGCGCGAGGACAAGAGAGGGCGCCGCGGATGCGCGGCGCCCGCAGCGCTGAAGAATCAGGATTCTCCAGCGCTGCGGCGCCCGGCCTACCGCGCGCAGCCGAGGTCATCCCACGGCGTGAGATCCGCGCCCGGCTGCGGGAACGGCGAGGCCGGCGGGCGGCCGTTGGCGAAGAGGTGCATCAGCAGGTAGATCGGATCCGCGATGTCGATTCGCCCGTTGTCGTTGACATCGCCCGCGTCCTCGCAGGGGATCGGGCCGCGCCCCGCCGCCGTCCAGCACAGCGCGATGGCGTCGCCGATGTTCACCGTGTTGTCGCGGTTCGCGTCGCCGCGGACGAAATGCGCCGCGAGCGCCCCCGGGACGAGCGTCGCGCCGGCCATCTGCGCCGCCGGCGGGGCGTAGCTCTCGCCGCGGATGACCACGACGTTGGCGACGGGCGGGTCTCCGAGCACGTTGCTGCAGAACGCGATGGTCGTCTCGGCCGCCACGCGGTACCTGATGTGCAGGAGGTCGATCCCCTCCGGGTACGGTCCGTAGGATTTCGCGGTGAAGTCGATGATGACCGCCTGCGTCACTCCTGCGCGGAGCTCCCCGGAAACCAGGTTGATGTCGAGGAAGTCGACCGGGTCGCCCCCGCGGAGCACATCCAGATCGGCGGCGGGCGCGAACTCGACGATGCCGGCCTTGTCCTCCCAGTGGCACACGGCGAAGGACCAGCCCTCCACCGCGGCGGTGGGAGAGACCATCCGCACGGTGACGATGCCGTCGCTCAGGGACGGCGTGATCGTGAAGGATAGATCCTGGGCATAGTCGGGCATGAGGAGCAGCGCCTCCTCCTTGTTGGGCTTGACCGAGGTGCCGTCGCTGACGACCGTCGTCGACACCGGCGGGCTGCCCAGCGTTTCGCAGAACGACACCGGCGTTTCGGCGCGCACTTCGTAGCTCGCGTGGAGGAGCGGCAGCCCGTCCGGGTACGGCCCGATGTCGACGGGCGGCATCGGTTTCTCGGGATCCACCGAGCCCACGACGACGCCCTGCACGATGCCCTGCTCCGAGATGTGGTAGGAGAGGTACCCGACCGGCTGTCCTCCCACGAGAAAGTTGAGCTCGTCCGCCGGCTGCGCATCCATGATCGTCGCGTTCTCCGGCGCGTGACAGATGCCGAACGACCAGCCCTGGACGAGCGTCGTCGTCGTCACGAGCTGGATCGTGAGGCTCATGCGCGTCAGCTTCGGCGTCATTTGCAGGGTCACATCGGTCGGCACCTGGCTCTGCGCGAGCAGCGCGAGCGGAAGGGCCGCACAGCTTGCCACGACACGGATCATCCGGTTCTTCACGACACACCTCCATTGCCACTGGCCGGCCGTTCCGACTGCAGGCCGGCGCGGCAGGACCGCGCCGGCGTTTCCTTCCGGCGCTCGGTTCGACGAACAATCACTTGCACAAGTCGTAACTCCCGCAGTCGATGCCATCGTCCGCCTGCGGGTCGATGCCGCAGTCGAGCGGGATCCGAATCCTGGCCGAACGAAACGGCGGCGGCAGGGCCGGGCCGCGCACGAACAAGTACTGGAGCAGGAACATCACGTCCGCCGCATCGATCGATGCGCGGTTGCCGAGATACGCATCGTCGTTCGCGTCCGCCGCGTCGAGGCACAGCGGCCGCGGGCCCCTTGCGAAGAGGTAGTAGATCAGGAAGATCGCATCGGCGATGTCGACGATGCCGTCCTGGTTGACGTCGCCGCGCACGAAACGCGTCCGCGTCTCGAACGGGGTCATCCGCACGGCGTTGGCGAGCACGCGCGCGCTCGCCGTCGTGTAGAGGTTGTAGTCGCTCCCTATGAGCACGGCGCGCCCCAGGCCGATGTCCTTGGCCGCGGCGATCGCCCCGCGGCCCGACGATCTGACGACGGTGACCGCGTCGGGATCGTCGACCCGATACCACGCGGTCGTGGCGGCGGTCGAGAACTGGAAGGGCACGCCCTCGGCCAGGGGGTGGAGCGGAGACGCGAGCTGGCACGGCACATCCACGTGCTGTCCGATGAACGCGACGTCGAGGAGCCCGGTTGCGGCCGCGAGCGCGTTGCCGGCCCCGACCTGCTTGAGGAACACCGCCGTGTTGCCGCGCGCGACGAAGTCCCTGATGACGGGCCCGAGCAGCGTCCCGAGGCGAACGAAGTCGACTCCCTGGGCCTGTTCCTGCTCGAGCAGGATGAGCGTGTGGGCGCCGGCCAGCGCGGCGGCGAGCTCCAGGGGCTCGACGGCGCGCGAGAGCGACCACTGGAAATCGAGCTCGGTGAGCGTGATCGCCGCGATCGTGTTCACCAGCTCGCCCTCGTGCTCGTCGAGATACGGGATCCAGAGGACGCCCCTCACCGGGCAGCGCGGCGCGATCGAGAAGACCGGGGAGACCGCGCGCATCGACCCGTCGCCGCTGGCGATGGCGAAGCGCATGGCGCCGACCGGCTCCTCGGGCGCGCGCCACACCCAGCGGCCCTCATCCGCGATGTTCGCCGCGATCGTGTGGGGGAAGTCATCGGGCGCGCCGTCGTAGTTGCAGCCGATCGTCACGACGCCGGTCTCGTTGCCGAGCGTGTCCCACGCGATCGTGAAGGGCTTGCCTCCCCGCAGGCACTGGCTCGCGCTCGGCGCGACGAAGCACAACCCCGCCGGCATGACCCTGAAAAGCACGCCGGTTGCCGCAAGGTGGCCGAACTCGCCCCTGCCCTTGAGCGCCACGCGGCACGCGGCGATCTCCGCCGCCGGCAGTCGCCAGGAGTGTTCGCCGGCCGCGGGCGCCGCGCCCGCAATGACGAACGGGAACTCCGTGAGGCTGCCGTCGGTGTTGTACGCGAGGCTCACCGTGTCGCCGATGTTGCCGTCGGCCTCCCAGCGGATGTGCACGGTGTCGCCGCACATGAGCGTGGCGCCGGCGGCCGGGGTCGTCAGCGCGATGCGCGGCGGCCGCACGACCACTCGGAATTCGGTGCGCGCCTCGTTGCCGGCGGCATCGCGGGCGACGGCGGCGATATCCGCCGGCTCCTGGCCGGCCGCGAGGCGTCCCGCGATCACGGCCGTATCGCCCTGCGGCGTGAATTCGAGGCCCTCGGGGAGCCCGGTCGCGACGAACTCGTAGGGCGGTATGCCGCCGCCGGCGCGAAGCGTCGCCGTGTAGTCGGTCGCTTCGATCGCCTCGGGCGGCGCGTCGACGACGAGCATCAGGCTGCGGAAGATGAAGAAAGGCTCGGGCATGGCATGCGCGACATCGGGGCTGGACACGCTGCGCGCACGCAGCCGGCAGCGGTAATACGCGCCCTCGGGCGGAATCGGAAGGTTCTGCCACACATGGGTCCCGAGCCGCGGCGACACCGGGATCCGCGCGAGCGTCTCGGGGAAGGCATCCCCGCCGTCGAGGTTGTACTCGAGGACGAGATCGCCGCCGAGACCGTACTGCACCCAGGAAACCGGAACCGATCCGCCGGCGTTGAAGAGATCGCCCGGCTCGGGCGTGACGAGAGCGACGCCCTGCTCGGCGGCGGCCGGCCTGAGCGCGTTCCGGAGAAGCTGCGCGAGCTCGGGGGTCACGTCCGTCAAGTCGGCGCCGATGAGGACGATCCAGCCCCGGCCGACGTGCGTCACGACGGCGAGCCGGCCGCCGTCGCAGGCGCAGATCGGCCAGAAGCTCGGATCGTCGACCGTGAGACAGGCGGGCGCGGGCGGCACGGCGAAGCGGCGCGGCAGTCCGTGCGCGAGCGGATGGAGCGGGTCCACGGTTTCGTACTCGCCGCAGCCGCAGTCGGCGACGAGCTCTCCGCCGGGGAGGAGCGCCGCCGCCTGGAGGCACTCGATCGTCTGCTCTGCGGGGCCGCAGGCGACCAGCGCGCCGCCTCGTTCGAGGAAGTCCCGGACGCCGGCGTTTCGCAGGAAGAACCCGTCGGCCGAGGGCGTTGCGCCGGGCGTATCGCCCTCGGGACACAGGATGAGCGCGTCGATGCCGGCGAGCTTGCCCGCGTCGGGCATCTCGGTGAGGATGTCCGCGCCCAGGTCGGGCTCGAGCGCGAGGAACGTGTCGTGCGCCGCGAGCATGAGCTCGCCGCTCGAGTAACGGCCGACGAAGAGTCCCTGGAGCCCGCACTGCGACGTGACCCTGAACGTGCCGGGCGAGACGCCGCAGAGCGATCCGTCCTGCGAGCACACCTGCAGGCGGCACGCGTCGATCGGCTCGTCGGGGGCGCGCCAGATGACGCGGCCGTTGTCGGGCGCCCCCTCGAGCAGCGTCAGCGGGAACTCGGTCTCGGAGCCGTCCGTGTTGTAGCGGATCGTCACGGCCCCGCTCGTGTTGCCGACCGAGACCCAGGCGACTTCCCCCGCGCTTCCGGGCTCCAGGCACCGGTACGCGGCCGGCGCGTGCACGCGGATGGCGGGGGAAGAGACCGCGAAGGGGCCGGACACGCTGCGGAACTCCGGGAACTCGTCCGCGGTCACGGCGAGGCGCACGACGGGCAAGTCCGCATCGGGAAGGTCCCACACGAGCGGCCGGGCAATGTCCCACCCCTGCGCGATCACGTGCGGAAACGCGGCGCCGCCGCCATCGGTGTTGTAGGCCGCGGTGACCGTGGCGCCGACCTGGCCTGTTCTCTGCCAGCGCACGGTGAGCGCCGTTCCCTTGAGGAAGTACTCCCCGCCGATCGGCGCGAGGAGCTGCAGCGTGCGTTTGACGGCGGAGACGGTCAGCGCCGCCTCGTGCGCCTGGCCGATCGCGTCGGTCACGCGCACCCCGATCGTCTTCAGCCCCGCGTCGCGGGTGAGCAGGCCGTGGATGCGAATCCCGCGTTCGCCGCTCAAGACGGCGAAGAGCCCTTCGGGGATGGCGAGGATCTCGAGCGCGAAGGGCGGCACGCCGCCTTCGATCGTCGCCGGCGCGTCGTAGGGAAGGCCGAGCGACAGCTCGGGAAGCGTCGCGGGGCCGACGGCGAGCGGCAGGCTCACGTAGACCGTGAAGGGCAGCGTCTCGGCAAGATCGGGCGAGCCCTCGGGCTCGACCTTGAAGCGGCACGCGTGGTAGCCGTCGGGTCCGAGCGCGGGAGGCGTCCACGCGTGCACGCCGATGCCGGCGTCCAGAACGACCGGCAGCGCGTACGGAAAGTCCGCGGCGCTGCCATCGAGGTTGTAGCGCAGCACGGACCGATCGGCGGCGACGCCCTTCTGCGCCCATTTGAGGAGCAGCGTCTCGTCCGGACTCAGGCGCCGCGGCCCGTCGGGCGCGAAGAAGCGCACGCCTTCCCTGACGTACGGCGGCAAGACCGCGTTGACCAGAAGGTGCGACGTGTCGATGTTTCTCTGGAAGAAATCGAAGCCGAGCAGCACGACCCAGCCGAAGCCGATCTCCCGGACGGCCGCGACGGCCGCCTGCTCGTGGCGGACGGCGGTGCGCACGCCCGGCCCCGCGACGCGGTACCACGCGGTCGAGGCGGGCCCGCTGAACTGCGGCGACACGTGGCGGCAGAGGGGGTCCTGCGCGTCGACGACCTCGCAGCCGGCGCTCGCGGCGATGTCGACGAGCTCCGCATCCATGAATCCCGTGCCCGGCAGGAAGTCCTCCGACGCGCGCTCCTGGTTGCAGACCACGACGGCGCCGCCGAGCGCCATGAAGCGCTCGAGCACGGGCGCGAGGTCATGGCCGAGGGCGGCGAAGTCGAGGCCCTCGGGGTAGTCCTCCTGCTGGACGACGATCATGGCGCCGGCGTCCGCAATGTCCGTCGCGAGCATGTCCGGAGCCGCGTTCTCGCTGTAGACGGGCTCGAGGTCCGGCCGTACCGCCCTGAGCGCGCGAAGCGTGCCCGCGATCTCCTCCTCGCCGTCGTCGATGTACGGCGTCCAGAGGACGATCGTGCGGCGGCAGTCGTTGCCGATGGCGAAGATCGGGCTCGCCGCGGCGATCGGGGGGCGGTCGGCGCTCTGGATGCTCAGCCGGCAGGACGAGAACGTCCCATCGGGCACGGTCCACTCGAACGTGCCGCTGTTAGGCACGGGCGACGGCGTCGCCAGGAGCGGAAACGCCTCCGCATCGCCGGTCGTGTTGTAGCGGATCGTGACGGCGCTGCCCGTGAAGCCCATGTTCTCCCAGCGGACCGTCTCGACGGCGCCGGCAAGGAGGCACGCGCGCTCGACGGGGGACGTCACGACGAAGTACGGCGTCACGATGGCGAACGCATCGCTCACGGCGGCGATGTCGGGCGCCGTGTCGGAGACGATCCTGAGGCGGCATGCCGCCGCGGGCGTGTCGGGCGCCGTCAGGGAGAAGCTGCCGGTATTCGGGGCGCCGGCCGCGAGGAGATGCGGGAAGTCGGTCGCGCTTCCCGTCGTGTTGTACCGCAGGGAGACCTGCGGGCCCGGGGCGCCGAGGTTGCGCCACGTCACGGTCGCGGTCTGGCCGCTGATCCACGTGTCGCCGCTCCGGGGGTGCTCCAGCAGGATGCGCGGCCCGGCGATGGCGAATCGCCCGCTCACGGCGAGGACATCCTGGTTCTCGGCGCGCAGAAGGAGCCTGCAGGCGTCGCTCTTGGTGTCCGCGATGGTCCAGGCGAAGGCGCCCGCCGCGTGGGGGAGGGCGGCCGCCGCGCCGAACGGGAAGGATGTGAGCGAGCCGTCGGTGTTGTAGCGCAGTTCGACCGTGCCTCCGGCGAGGGCGCTCGTCCACCGGAACGTATAGGGATCGCCCACGTGCAGGAAATCCCCCTCGCGCGGCTCCACGATCGCGAGCTGGTTCGGCACGACGGCGAGCCTGAGGGACCGCTTCACCTCCTGGCCCACGGAGTCGCGCACGCTGAGGAGGAGGTGGTACGTGCCGGCGTTCCTGGGAGGGCCGCTCACGGCGCCGGTCGCGGGATCGAAGGCGAGTCCCGTGGGGACTCCCGCGGGGCTGAATTCGATGTAGCGCGCGTCCATGAGCTCGGGAATGCGATCCAGCGAGATGAACCGGACGCCGTCGCCGGCCGAGATCCCGCACAGCGAGCCGTCGGGGGGATCGCGCCAGATGCAGATGCGGCCGTCCTTGAAGAGCAGCACGCGCGCATCGAGCCTCGTCTGGTTGTTGTAGTCCTCGACGCCGCGCCAGAGGAAGCCGCAGAAGTCCTCGCCCTGGGTGTAGTAGATGCCCGAATTGCCCTCGGTCGTCAGGTCGCGCCAGACGACGGCGATGCGGATGTGGACGCGCAGGCTGTTCTCGCTGGCGTAGTGGTGGCCGGACTCGACGGTCCCGAAATCGACGAAGCCGTTGCTGCTCACCGCGATGCGCGTGTACAGGTTTCCGTAGAACGGGAAGGGGAAGGGCAGGTTGTCGCGCCAGTACTGGTCGTCGGCATGCCAGTCGCGCGGCTCGGCGGCGCCCACGGGACAGGGGCTCGTCGCCTCGACCACGTACTCGTCCTCATCGACGATGTCGAACGCGTAGGGCGGCGCGCCGCCGCTCGCCTCGGGGACGATCGTCACCGGGCGGCCCGCGGCCGTCGTGACGACCGTCCCGGTGTGATCCTCGGGAAGAAGGACCGCGAGCGGTGTGACGACGGGGCGGGCGAGCGCGATATCCCGCGCGGTCCCCTGGCCGGTGTCGGCGTCGCGGTAGAACGCCCCGAACGAGTCGGGCGGCGAGAGAGCGATGGGGCACGAGCCGGGCGCGAGGGGAATCGCGCCGCGGAACACGCCGGTTGCGGTGCCGGCCTCATCGAGCGTCACGCGCGCGCTCGCGCCGGTGCGCTCGCTCCGGATCGTCACCTCGGCGCGCTCCCGCAGCGCGGGGTCCAGATCGAGATCCTTGTCGATGAGCGTGATGTCGATCGAATCGGTCGTGAAGTAGTACGCCCGTGCGGCGGAGAGAATCGCGGCCGAGCCCGCGCACTTGATGACAAGCAGCGGATCGCCGAACGTCGTGAGCGAGTAGAAGCACCACCTGCCCTGGGCGTCGAACGCCGCGTAGGGCGCGCAGATTTCCTTGGAGGCATCGTGCGCCTCGGCGAGCCGCAGAATGCCGTGGCCCAGAACGCGGTCCCAGAAGCAGCGGTGGAAACGGTGCGATGGCCCGCCGATGATGTTGGGATCGACCCAGCCGTGGCGCGTGTTGGCGATGCAGGCCGCGGCGGCGTGCGGCGCGGCGAGCAGCTCCTCGACGATGCAGTCGTAGGGCAGGATCTCGCCGGCGGGGTCCTGGTTGTCGATCGCGCCCGCATGGCACGCCTCGCTGTAGGCGATGAAGCCGAGCTCGTTCGTGAGGGCCTGCGCCGCCGCCGCGTTCAGGCGCATCACGCCGCCGACCTCGCCGTGGCCGACGTGCGCGATGATGTGGACGCCGTTCTGGATCGCGGCGATGAGCACCTCGGGCGGCCACACGTTTCCCGGGTAGCTGCGATCGTAGAGCGTGTTGACCGTGTAGAAGGCGCCGATGTCCGTGTCGAGGAAACCCGCCGTCGTCAGGCCGTCCGCATCCGACCCCTGGAGTATCTGATCGAGGAGATCGCCGCCCCATTCCGAGAGGCCCTGGCCCAGGCGCTCGCCGGCGAGGACCGCCTGCCGCAAGACCGGCCCCGCGGCCTGTTCGTAGGCGATCGTCTTGGCGACGAAACGCTGCGCCTCCGCGATCGAGTCGACGGGCGCGCGGCCGACGTGCAGCTCGAAGAAGAGGTCGACGGCGCCGCCGCCCTCGCCGTCGCCGTCCTCGCCGTAGACGCCGTTGGCGTTCGCATCGAACGTCCCGTCGAGGCACCCGTAGTAGACGTCGCTCGGAATCCGCGTGGGATAGAGCGATGTCTGGAGGTAGCGCATGGGCAGGAGCGGCGCGCCCAGGCTGTCGGCGTCGCCGGCGAGCAGGATGTACCGCGTGCTCCACTCCGCGTACGCCGCGGCGAGGAAGTTGCGGATCCGCGTCGGATTGTCCTCGTTGCCGTCCGGGCGCAGTCCCGGAAAGTTGGCGTAGATCCAGTCGGTCGTGACGATCTTTGCGGAGATGCCGGCCGCCGTGCGCAGGGCGGCCAGCGGCGCGCACGCATCCTCGTAGCCGGGCGGGCAGACGATGACGTACGCCGCTTCATCGTCGTCCTTGCGCGGTTTCGCGGGGGCGGGGAGCGCCTCCGGGTTGTCGACCGCGGCGGCGAGGTCGGCCCGGTCCGCGAACGACAGCGCCGGCGCGCGGGTGTCCTCTTCCCTTTCGAGCGTGATCGCGATGTCGGCGCGCCGCGCGCAGGCGAGCTCGAGATTCGCGGGAAAGTAGGTCACGGGGTGAAGCGCGATGACCGCGATGGAAACGCCATGCTTCTTGAAGACGCCGCAGAGGCGCCAGGGTCGTTCGGG
>JBFZCA010000114.1:0-5107 GCA_041308205.1 Planctomycetota bacterium
GCGGAAGGCGACCGCGTCGTGCTCGTCTGGGAGAATGCAAGCACGTATGCGGAGATTGCCGTCATTCGCGATGGCGCCGAGATCGCGCGCCTGCCCGGCGGCACGAGCGCCTTCACCGACACGGCCGCAGCGGTCGGGCCGCATGTCTACGAGATCTACGGCATCGCCGATCGCAGCGTGAGCGCGCGCGCGACGTGCGAAGTCGTGGTGCTCGATCCTCCGGCGAGCTTCACGTGCGCCGCCGTCGGCGACGATGTGACGCTCGCATGGGTCAACGGGTCGACGTACGAGAGCATTGTCGTCACGCGCGACGGCGCCGCGATCGCGACGCTGCCCGGCACGGCGACCGAGTACGCCGACGCCGGCGTCGCGCAGGGAAGCCACGTGTACACGCTGCAGGGCTATGTGGGCGCCTCGCACAGCGTGCCTGCATCCTGCGAGGTCGTAAGCCCCGGCGCGCCGTCGGCGCTCACGTGCACGGCGCTCGGCGCGAGCGTCACGCTCGCATGGACGAACGGCGACACGTACGACGAGATCCGCGTCCTGCGCAACGGGGCGCTCATCGCCCTCGTGCCCGGCGACGCCCGGCAGTACGTCGACACCGATGCCGCCGCGGGACAGGCCTACGACTACCAGATCATAGGCGTGATCGGCGCGAGCATCAGCGATCCTGCGTCCTGCCACATCGCGCTGCCCCTTGCGCCCGTGTCGCTCGCGTGCGCGGCCGCCGAGGGCCGGGTGCGGCTCTCCTGGCAGATCGAAGGCGCGGCCGATGCGGTCATCGTGACCCGCGATGGCGTGAACGCGGCCGAGCTTCCCGCCGGAACGACGGCGTTCGAGGAAACCGTCCCGGTGCCCGGCGTCTATGTCTACGGCGTCAGCACCGTGCTCGGCAGCGCGCGCAGCGACGCGGCGACGTGCGAGATCGAGACCATCCTGCCGCCGGAGGCGTTTGCGTGCATTGCCGTGGGCGGCGTCGTGACGCTGAACTGGGCGGTCGCGGGCGACTACGACACCCTCGTCCTCATCAGAAACGGGACGGAGATCGCGCGCCTGCCCGGGAACGCCGTCACGTACGAAGACGGCGGTCTTGCGCCCGGCGACTATGTCTACACCCTCGTCGCCGAAAGCGGCACGAGCACGGCCTCGGCGAGCTGCGCGGTGCACGCCCCGGCCCCGCCCGTTCATTTCAAGTGCTTCGTCGTCGAGAGCACGATCACGCTGAGCTGGGAGAACGCCGAGACGTACGATCAGCTCGTCCTGCTTCGGAACGACGCGCAGCTCGCGGTGCTCAGCGGCGATTCCGTGACGTACCGCGACGCCGATGCCGAGCCCGGCGTCGTCTACACCTACGACCTCATCGGCCAGCGGGGGCTCGATCGCACGCCGTCCGTCTCGTGCACGATCAAGATCCCCGCGCCCGTCGCGGCGCTCGAGTGTGCGGCCGCCGGCGACGACGTCACGCTCGCCTGGACGGCGGGCGACACGTACGACGAGATCCGCATCGCGCGCAACGGCCAGACGATCGCGTCGGGCCTCCCGGGGACGACGACCACGTACCAGGACCCGGATCTCGCGCCGGGAGCCTACACCTACGAGGTCACGGGCCTCATCGGCGACGCGAGAAGCCCCGCCGCCGAATGCGAGGTCACGATCGTGCCGCCGCCCGAGGGGCTTGTCTGTGCGATCATCGCCGAGGCCGGCACCGTGCGCCTGGCCTGGACCAACCCGATGCTCTACGAGACGATTTCGATCGCGCGCAACGGCGAGGTTATCGCGCAACTTTCCGGCCCGGCGGCCGAGTACGTCGAGGAAGCCCCCGAGCCCGGCGCGTGGACGTACGCGGTGACGGGCATCGCTCTGGGCTCCGAAAGCCTGCCGGCGACGTGCACGCTCACCGTGCTCGCGCCGATCGGCGCCGTGGTGTGCGTGGCCGACGGCTCGACGGTCATGCTCTCCTGGACACTCGGCGGCGCGTACGTCGAGATACGAGTGCTGCGCGACGGCACGCTCGTCGCGACGCTGCCCGGCACGGACAATTCGTTCATGGACCGCGAGCAGCCGCCCGGGACGCATGTCTACCGGCTGATCGGCGTCGGCACGGGCGGGAGCAGCTCGCTCGCGTCGGCGCCGTGCACGACCGAGGTCGTGGCGCCCCCCGAGCAGCTCCTTTGCTCGGCGTCGGTGAGCGGCATATCGATGGCCATCTCCTTGTCGTGGTCGCTCGCCGGCGCCTACGACTCGCTGGCCATCGAGCGCGCGGGGCCCGACGGATCGGGATACATAGCACAGATCAGCGGCACCGAGACGACCTATACGGACTTCGTCACCAAGGAGGGCACGTACACGTACCGCATCATCGCAAACATCGGCCCCAACTCGGCTCCGTCCGAGCCGTGCGAGGTCGAGATTACGCAGCCGCGGTTCATGCGCGGCGATGCCAATGGCGATCGCACGATCAACATCGCGGACGTCATCTTCACGCTGAACGCGCTCTTCCGTGCCGGGAGGTCGCTGCCGTGTCTCGATGCCGCCGACGCCAACGATGACGGCGCGGTCGACACGACCGATGGGGTCTACGGGATCGATTACCTGTTCAGGAACGGGCCGCCGCCGCCGGTGCCCTTCCCCGCAATCGGCTTCGACCCCACGCCCGACCTGTACGCGCTGGACGGCGATCTGGGATGCGAGACGTACGAGTAGGCTGGAGGACGGAGGACGGACGTCCGACTGTTATCCGGGGTTATTATTTGGGGACAGTCACCGAATGCCCCCCGAATACCCCTGACTAGAGTTTCCACGGGCCCCGCATTGCGCGCGACAGCATGCGGTTCGCGGCCTCATCGCCCAGGAAACACTCGGTTGCCGGATCCCACACGACCTTTCGGCCGAGCCTGAGCGCGATCTCGCCGATCTGGCAGAAGGTTTCGGAGCGCACGGCCTCGTCGATGTCGCAGACCGCCTTGCGGCGCGTCCGGACGCACTCAACGAAGTTCCCGACGTGGTTGCCGCTCTCGTACAGCTTGACCTTCTCCGACGCGCGGTCGGCCTTCACGATTTCGGCGGGCGAGCTGTCGAGCACCCCGCGATGAACGTGCACCCAGCCGTCCTTGCCCTCGAACGCCGTGCCGTGGCTCGTGCTCGTCGGGTAGCGCGCGGCCCACTCGGCCGGCCGGGGATCGCCGGCGAAGTGCATCGTCAGGCCGTTCGCGAACTTGTACGCGAGGAACCAGTTCGTCGCCGTGTCGGCGACGCCCTCGGTCGGGAACTCGCCCTTGCCCTCGACCGACACCGTCGCGTCGAAGCCGGCCCCCGCGCCCCACGACGCGATGTCCATGGGGTGAATTCCCCAGCCCGCGATGAACCCGAGCGCGTAGTCCGAGATGAACCACCACAGGCTGTTCGAGCAGCGGTCCTTCGTGTACGGGACGTACGGCGCCGGCCCGAGCCACATCTCGTAGTCGAGGCCCGTGGGCACGGGCTCCGGCTCGAACGACCCGCCCCGCGAGCTTCCCGGCGACCACACGTTGATCGTGTGCACCTTCCCGATGCGCTCGTTGAGGGCGAGCTCGCAGGCGCGGCGGAAGTGCCCCTCGGAGCGCTGCTGCGTCCCGAACTGGAAGACGCGGCCGTAGCGGTGCATCGCTTTCCTGAGCGCGATGCACTCGGCCATGCACAAGCCCATGGGCTTCTCCAGGTACACGTCCTTGCCGCTCCGCGCCGCCGCCAGGGCGGTGAGCACGTGCCAGTGGTCGCACGTCGCGCTCGAAACCGCATCGATGTCGGCGCGCTCGAGAAGCTCGCGGAAATCGCCGTACGTCGCGCAGCCGGCGCTCTGGTAGCGCTGGTCGACGTGCCGGGCCGCATCGTCCCTCACCCATGCCTTGACATCGCACACCGCGACGATGCGCGCATCCTTGTTGGCGAGGAACCCCTCCATGACGTCACGGCCGCGCGGCCCGACGCCGATGCAGCCGACCGCGACCAGGTCGCTCGGCGCCGCGCGCGCCGCGCTCCCGAACGCCGACCGCGACACGACGAGCGGAAAGCCGAGAAGCCCCGCGCCCGCGCCGATGGCGCCCCCGAGAAAACTCCTGCGATGCATGCCGTGTGCCCTCGTCATTGGTCAACCTCGCTCACGCCGCCTCACTTGCCATCCGCCGCGCACCGGTAGATCCCGAGCTCGCGGATCGCCGGCGAGCGGCCGTAGTATCCCGTGATCTTGAGCTCGAGCGTCGTGCAGCGCGTCTCCGCGAAAGGCACGAGGAGCTCGTTCGCCGTGTACCGCGCGTTCGTGACCGCCACCGCCGCCTTGCCGTCGCACAGGACCTCGAAGTCCCTGGGCGCGTAGTCGTGGTGGACGTGGCCGACGATCCGGATGAGCGACACCGCCGCCGGCTCCTTGAACGTCACGACCAGCCGGTACAACGGCTTGTCATCGACCTCGTCCCAGTACGTGTTGAGGTCGCCGTCGATCGCCGCCTGGTCGCCGCTCGCCTGGCCGTCCTTCTCCAGGTCATCGGGGCTCGTCGCCGCGGCGCCGAGCGCGAGGTTCGGCGGCGCCTGGAGCTTGAAGAGCAGCAGCGCCGCCTGCGCCTTGAACCGCGGATCGGCGGTCGCCGCGAGAAACGCGGCCGCCCTGGTCTTGAGCGCCTCGCCGCCGGCGCCCTCCTGCAGCGCAATCGCCCGGAGCAGCGCGAAGAAGACCGCCCCGTCGTCGCGCGCGATCGCCGCCTTCACGGCCTCCGCGGCCCCCGCGCTCGTGGCGCCGAGAAGCGCGAGCAGCGCTCCCGTTCGCACGTGCTCGGGCAGATCCGTCGCCGCGGCAAGCTCCCGGCGGATCGCCTCGGCCTGCGCCGCGCCGCCCGCCGCGGCGAGCCGCTCCGCACAGACAAGCAACGCCTCGGCCCTGAGCGGCATGAAGCGGGGCCTGAGCGTCTTCCCCGCGGCGGCGAGCGCCGCGGCCGACTCGGCCGTGCCGATGTTCCCGAGGGCGTCGAGCGCCGACTCGACGACCTCGATCCGCGCGTCGCCGAGGAAGGCCGCGATGGCCTTCGCGGCCTCGGCATCGCGGCGCACCGCGAGCGAGTTGATGACGCCCGCGAGC
>JBFZCA010000115.1:0-10428 GCA_041308205.1 Planctomycetota bacterium
GGCGGTCATCCCCGCGCGGCGCTCGCGGAGCGCCCGCTACGGGTGCGTGTGGCGGATGTCCTCGCCCCTGACCACGTACACCACATCCTCGGCGATGTTCACCGCGTGGTCGCCGATGCGCTCGAAGGCCCTGGAGATGAAGACCAGGTTGAGCGCCCGCTGGATGTTCTTCGCGTCCGCGAGCATGTAGGTGATCAGCTCCCGGATGATCTGGTCGTTGAGGTTGTCGACCTCGTCGTCGATCGCGATGACCCGCAGCGCGGCGCCGGCATCGCCCTCGACGAACGCCGTGAGCACCGCGCGCACCATGCTCTGCGCGATCTCCGCCATGCGCGGGAGGTCGATGAGCGGCTTGAGCGGCGGCTCGGCGAACAGCCTCCCGCAGCTCTTGCAGATCGTGATCGCCCGGTCGCCGATGCGCTCGAGCTCCGCGTTGATCCTCGTCGCCATGAGGAGGAGCCGGAGGTCCGACGCCACCGGCGTGTGGACGGCGATCAGGCGCACCGTCTCATCGTCGATCTCCTTCTGGAGGCGGTCGAGCCGCTCCTCCTCGGCGCGCACCTTCTCGATGCGGGCTTCATCGCGGTGCACGAGCGTCGCGATCGTCTCGGCGATCATGTCCTCGGCGATCGCCCCCATGGCGAGGAGGCGCTTCTTGAGCTGCAACAGTTCCGCATCGAATCGCTTGGGCATGCGTGTCTCCTTCCGGGCGCCCGGCCGCGCGCGGGCTAGCCGTAGCGGCCCTCGATGTACTCCTCCGTGCGCGGGTCCTTCGGTTTCACGAAGAGCTGCGCCGTGGCGTCGTGCTCGACGAGAATGCCGTTCAGCATGAAGATGCACTCGTCGCTCACGCGCCGCGCCTGCGCCATGTTATGCGTCACGATCACGATCGTGTAGCGCTCCTTCAAGACCCCGATGAGCTCCTCCACGGCCTGCGTGCCCTCGGCATCGAGCGCCGAGCACGGCTCGTCCATGAGGAGGACGCGCGGCTTGAGCGGCAGGAGCCGCGCGATGCAGAGCTTCTGCTGCTGCTCGAGCTGCAGCTCCGTGGCGCGCGCGCCGAGGCGGTCCTTCACGTCGTTCCACAGGAAGACCTCGGTGAGCGCCCGCTCGACCGCCGCGTTCAGCTCGGACCTGCGCAGCTCCCGCGGCGGCGTGTGCACCTTGAGCCCGAACACCACGTTCTCGTAGATCGAGAGCGGCAGCGGGTTCGGCCGCTGGAACACCATGCCGACCGCCTTCCTGAGCTCGATCAGCGACACGTCCGGGTCGTAGATGTTCTTGCCGAGCAGCCTGATCACGCCGTTCGTCGTCACGTTGCCGAAGCGCTCGTTCATGCGGTTGAAGCACCTGAGCAGCGTCGTCTTCCCGCAACCCGAGGGCCCGATGAGCGACGTCACGAGCCGCGGCTTGATGCGCGCGTTCACGCCGTGGAGCGCCTGGAACGACCCGTACCACAGGTCGAGACGCTCCGTCTCGACGCTGAAGCGCGCCGCGGCCGGGCCGGCGCCCGGCGGGGTGTCAACCGAAGATGCCGTGGACATAGTCGTGCGTCAGCCTGTTGCCGGGGTCGTCGGAAAAGATGACATCGGTCGCATCGACCTGGACGACCGCGCCCTTGTTGAAGAACGCGGTGCGGCCCGCAAGACGCCGCGCCTGCTGCACCAGATTGGTCACGAGCACGATCGTCATGTGGTTCCTGAGCTCGAGGAGCACGTCTTCGATGCGCATCGTCGTCACCGGGTCGATGGCGATCGAAAACTCATCGAGGCACAGGATCTCGGGGTCGTGGGACAGCGCGCGGGCGATCGTCAGGCGCTGCTGCTGGCCGCCCGACAGGCGCGTCCCGAGCGTGTGGAGGCGGTCCTTCACCTCGTCCCACAGCGCCGCCTGCCTGAGGCAGCGCTCCACGATCTCCGCCAGCTCGGCCTTGACGCGGATGCCCGCCAGGCGCGGCGCATAGGCCACGTTGTCGAAGACCGTGATCGGGAGCCCGACCGGGAGCGGGAACACCATCCCGATCCTGCGCCTGAGGTCGTGCACGTTGCGCCGCCTGAAGATGTCCTCGCCGTCGATCGCGATGCCGCCGCGCACCCTGGCCCCCGGCGTCATCTCGATCGTCCGGTTGATGCACTTGAGCAGCGTCGTCTTCCCCGAATTGGCGGGCCCGATGATGCCGAAGATCTCGTTGCGCGGGATCGCGAGCGTGATGCCGTCGAGCGCGGTCTTGCCGCCGTAGGACGCCGTGAGGCCCGCGATGTCGATCTTGTTCCCCGCCGCCACGGCCCCCCCTACCATTTCTTCCGCGTCCGCAGGTAGACGCGCAGCGAGATCGCCGCGCTGTTGAACACCAGGACGAAGCCCACGAGCACGACCGCCGTGCCGTAGAGCATCGAGTCGGGAACGCCGGGCACCTGCGTCGAGATCGTGTGCAGGTGATAGGACAGCGCCATGCACTGCTCGGTCGGGCTGTACGGGAAGAGGCTGCCCTCCTTGATGCTCTTGTAGAAGATCGCCCCCGTGTACATGATCGGCGCGCACTCGCCGGCCGCGCGGCAGACTTCCAGGATGACGCCGGTCAGGATGCCGCTGATCGAGTTGGGCAGCACGATCGTTCGGATCGTCTGCCACCGGCTCGCGCCGAGGTTCCAGCATGCCTCCCTGAACGCGCGCGGCACGGCGGCGAGGGCCTCCTTCGTCGCCGCGATGATCACGGGCAGCGTCATGATCGCGAGCGTCAGCGATGCGGCCAGCACCGAGCGGCCGAGATTCGCGAAGAGGACGAAGGCGCCCACGCCGAAGAGGGCGTGCACGATGCTCGGCACGCCGGCCAGGTTGACGACGGCCAGGTTGACGGCGCGGGTGAACCAGTTCTCGCGCGCGAATTCGTTGAGGTAGATCCCCGCCATGACGCCGATCGGGGCCGCGGCCATGAGGGAGAAGACGACCAGGTACACGGTGCCGATGAGCGCCGGCCACAGGCCGCCCTCGCGCATGCCTGCGCGCGGCACATCGGTGAGGAAGCTCCATGACAAGGCCGGCGCCGCCTTCACCACCAGGTACGCGAGCAGCGTCACGAGCGGAATGAGGATGGCGACCGCCATCAGGCCGAGCACGCGGGCCGCGCGGCGCTGCGCGCGCAGCTTCCGCCGCGTGAACTCGGTCTCCGCGAACATCGCGGGCGCGGTTGCCGGGGCCTGTGCGCTCATTTCTTCCTGATCCCCCGCACGATGAGGTCCGCGATCAGGTTGATCGCGAAGGTTATCGCGAAGAGCACGATGCCGATCACGAACAGCACCTGGTAGTGGTGCGCATCCGGGGAGTAGACGCCGTCCGGGCCCGGATCGAGGTGCGGCGCCTCGCCCAGCTCGGAGGCGATCGTCGCCGTGAGCGTGCGCACCGACGTGAGCGGGTGGAAGAACGGGAACGTCCCGTCGAAGGGAATGTTGTCGGCGTGCCCCGTCGCCATGAGCACGGCCATGGTCTCGCCGATCGCGCGGCCGACGCCGAGCAGCACCGCCGCCAGGAGCCCGCTCTTGGCCGCCGGCAGGATCACCCGCCGGATCGTCTGCCAGCGCGTCGCGCCGAGCGCCTCGGCCGCCTCCCGGTAGGCGTCGGGCACGGCGCGGATGGCATCCTCGGCGATCGACACGATGATCGGCACGCTCATGAGCCCGACGACGATGCCGGCGTTGAGCGTGTTGAGGCCGGTCGGCGCGCCGGTCAACTGGATGATCAGGGGGTTCATCACCTTGAGCCCGATGAAGCCCCACACCACCGACGGCACGGCGGCCAGGAACTCCACCATGATCTTGAGGACTTCCTTCATCGTCCGCCCGCAGAACTCGGCGATGAACACCGCGGAGCCCAGGCCGAACGGCACGGCGACCAGCATGGCGAGGATCGTGACGCTCCCCGTGCCGGCGATCATGGCGAGAATCCCGTAGCGCTTGTTGGTCTCCGACGTCGGAAACCACTGCGCGGTCAGGAAGAACTCGCCCGCGTCGAAGCGGTCGCGCAGGAACGGCGCCCCCTCCCTGAAGATGAAGAAGAAAATGCCGAAGACGAAGATGATCGCGCTCACGCCGCAGAGGTAGATCAGGCTGACGATGGTGCGCTCGCTCATCGCGTGCAGCATGCGCCTGAGGAATCTCAGGGCGGCGATGGCGCGCGTGCGCATCGCCGGCACCATCCGCCTGAGCCTCCCGCGGCGGGGGCGTTCGTCCTCGTGCATCGTCGAGTCCATGCGCTTATTTCGCCGCCTCGGGCGCCGCCGGCGCGGCATGCGGAATGTAGCCGGCGTGGGCGACGATCGCCTGCCCGGCGGGCGACATGATCCACTCGAGGTACTTCTTGACGGGCCCCGTGGGCTGCCCCGCCGTGTACATGATGAGCGAGCGGGCGAGCGGATACGACCTGTCGAGCACGGTCTCGAGCGAGGGCGCGCACGCCGGGCCGCCCTTCTCCTTGCCGATCTTGACGAACTTCACGTGCTCGTCCTTGTAGCCCATGCCGCTGTAGCCGATGGCGCAGGGCGTCTTCCCGACCGCATCGACGACATCCTTGGAGCCCGAGAGCGACTGCGCGCCCGGCTTGTAGTCCCCCTTGTCGAGCACCACCTCGCGGAAGTACTGGAAGGTGCCGGAGCTGGACTGCCGGCTCACCCTGACGATCGCATCGCTCGGGCAGCGCGCCGTGTTGTCGATGCCGAGGTCCGACCACTTCGCCGCGGCGCCCTTCTCGCCGTAGATCGAGGCGAGCTCGTCGAGCGACAGCGCCTCGACGGGGTTGTCCTTGTGAACGTAGACCGCAAGCCCGTCGTAGGCGACGATCCACTCGATGGGCTTCTTGCCCGTCTTGTGCTGCATCTCGGCCTTCTCGGCCGCGGTCATCTCGCGGCTCGCGTTCGCCAGGTCGACGAAGCCTTCCTGGAGCTGCGTGATGCCCACGCTGGAGCCTCCGCCCGCCACCTCGACCGACACGCTCGGATCCACCTTCCTGTACGCCTCGGCCCATTCCTGCGCGAGATTCACTATGGTGTCCGAGCCCGTGTTCTGGATCCTGATGACCTCGGTCTTCGGCTGGGACTGATCGCCCCCTCCGCCGCACGAGGCGAGCGCGAGTAGGCACGCCCCCGCCGCCGCTCCGCCCCGCCGTCCCACCGTCCTGAAGAGTACTGTCGCGTTCATTGGTGCCGGCCTCCTTGCGTCCGGGCACGGAACCGCGGCACCGCCGTCCCCTGGACCGGCCGGGGATCCCGCGGAACCGCGGCTCGAATTGTGCGCCACGTGTGTGAGGACAATGTTAAGCCCCCGTGAGCATTCGGTAAGAACGGCCGCCGTGTCGCCGCCTTCATGTGCGCTCCGTCATGTCATCGCGCCGGCACGGCGATGCCGAACGTGCTGCCTTTTCCGAGCTCGCTGTCGACCATCACCCGGCCGCCGTGCACCTGGGCGATGTGCTTGACGATCGCCAGGCCGAGCCCCGTGCCGCCCAGCTTGCGGCTCCGCGTCTTGTCGACGCGGTAGAAACGCTCGAAGATGCGCGGCACGTCCTCCTTGCTCACCCCGCAGCCCTGGTCCTGCACGGTGATGGCGACCTCCCCGCCGTCTTCCCGCGCCGCGATGGACACCCGCGTCGAGACATCGCTGAACTTGATCGCGTTGTCGACCAGGTTCACGACCGCCTGCTCCAGGAGCGGCGCGTTGAAGACGCCGCGCAGGTCCGGATCGCAGTCGATCGTGATTCCCATGCGCTTCTCGCCGGCCTTGGCGGCGCACACCTGGACGGCGCCCTCGAGCACCTCCCGCACCGTATGGCTCTGCACCGGGATCGTCGTCGCGCCCTCGGCCTCATCGAGGCGCGAGAGGAGCAGCAGGTCCTCGATGATGGCATCGAGCCGCTCCACCTGCGCCGCCGTGATGGCGAGAAACCGCTCGGCCTCGCCCGGGGACCGCATCGCTCCCGCCTGCAGCGTCTCGACGAAGCCCTTGATCGACGTGATCGGCGTCCTGAGCTCGTGCGACACGTTCGCGACGAACTCGCGCCGCAGGCTCTCGAGCCGCTTGATGCGCGTCACATCGTTGAGCACGATGACGGCGCCGACGCGCGCGCCGCCGGCGTCGTGGAGCACCGCGCCGTGCGCCTGGAGGAACCGCTCGCCGTCCCCGTGCACCACGATCTCCGCCTCGACCGGCTCGTCCGCCGCGAGCGTGCGCGCAATCGTGTCCTGCAGCGCCGGGTTGCGCACGACCTCCTGAACGGCCTTGCGGGCGGCGGCCTCGCGCTCCACGCCGAGCATGCGCGCGGCGGCCCCGTTCATGCTGATCACGCGCTCGGCGTCGTCCACGGCGAGGACGCCCTCGGCCATGCTCGCGACGATGGCATCGAGCTCGTTGCGCTGCGCGACGACGGTCCGCAGCCGGTCGTCGAGCTCGGCGGCCATCGAGTTCAGCGCCGCGCCCACGCGCTCGATCTCGGTGATGCCCGAGTGCGGCAGGCGCGAGGACAGATCTCCCTGCGCGAAACGCTCCGCGCCCTCGCGCAGCGCCTCGAGGGGGGCGGCGATACGGTGCGCGATCCAGAACGACACGAGCGCCGCGATGCCCGCGATGAGCACGGCGCCCCAGCAGAGGTGCGCGAGGAACGGGCGCAGCGCATCGGTCACGAGGACGAGCGGGACCGACAGGCGCAGCACCCCCTCCACCGCGCCGCCGCGCACGAGCGGCAGCGTCACGTACATCATGTCGCGGTGCAGCGTCGTGCTGTAACGGATGGCCTGGCCCGGACGCCCCGCGAAGGCCTCGGCGATCTCGCGCCTGTCCTTGTGGTTCTCCATCGCGGCGGGGTCCTCATCGCTGTCCGCGACGACGCGCCCGTCCGCCACGATCACTGTCAGGCGCGTCGCCGAGGCCTTCCCGCGCTCCTTGCAGAGCGCATCCAGGCCGGCGTGATCGCCGATCTGGAGCCGGGCCGCCACATCGCGCTCGATCATCCGCCCCTGCCGCGTGAGCCCGGCTTCCGTCTGTTCGTCGAAGAAGTCCTCCGTCGCGTGCGCCATGAACCAGACGGCGGCCGCGAGCACGCACAGCGTCACGATCAGATAGGATGGAAACAGCTTCCAGCGGATGCCGCGTTCGCGCATGCCTCACTCCTTGCAGCGGTACCCGACGCCGCGCACGGTTTCGATGCACTCGCCCGCCTTGCCGAGCTTCTTCCTGAGCGCGACGACCTGCACGTCGACCGACCGGTCGGTGACGGGATAATCCTCGCCGTGCACTGCATCGATGATCTGCCCGCGCGTGAAGACCCACCCCGGCCGGCGCGCGAGGTGGTGCAGGATCCTGAACTCGCTCGCCGTGAGGTCGACCGCCTTGCCGCCGGCGATGACCTCGTGGCGCCCCGGGTGAATGACGATGCCGTGGATCGCGAGCGGCTCGACGGCATCGACGGGCTCCCTGCCCCGGCGGCGCAGGACGGCCCTGACGCGCGCGAGCAGCGTGCGCACGCTGAAGGGCTTCGTGACGTAGTCGTCGGCGCCGAGCTCCAGGCCGGCGACGACATCGGCTTCCTCGCCCTTCGCGCTCACGATGATGATCGGCACCGCCGCAAGGCGCTCGTCGGCCCGGAAGCGCTTGCAGAGGTCCAGGCCGTTGATCCCCGGCAGCATCAGGTCGAGAAGCACGAGATCGGGCGGCGACTCGCGGGCGCTCGCGAGCGCCTGCTCGCCCGAGGCGGCGCGCACGACCGTGAAGCCGTCGCGCGAGAGGTTGTACTCGAGGAGCTCCAGGATGTCCTCCTCATCGTCGACGACGAGAATCTTCTCTCTGGCCATCGGGCGGGTCTCCTTGCGGCCCCGGCATGCGCGGAGATTACTATACCAGACGGGGCCGAGGGACGTCGAGACGCGAAACCGGTTACTGGCAGGAGGGCAGGGCGTCGGCCGTCGGGTCGAGGCCCGGCATCGGATAGGGCGGCGCCGGCGACATGCTCATGGAGAACTGCGCGCTCAGCAGGGCGATGGGGTCGGCGATGTCGATCTTGCCGCCGTCGTCCAGGTCGGCGGCGTCCGGGCAGATCGGGGCCGTCCCCTTGCCGAAGAGATAGGTGAGCAGCGCGATGGCGTCGTTCAGCCCCAGCTTGCCGTCATCGTTGACGTCGCCCCTGAGAAACGTGCGGCCCAGGTCCTCCTCCGCGCGCCGGATCACCGTGATCGACCCGGGATGCAGCTCCGGGTAGACCGTCGTCGATCCCTGGATGGTGAAGGCGTTCGAGGTCGGCGGGTCCCACAGACCGTTCTCGAGCGCGAGCGCGAACGTCTGGCGATGGGCGGGCGCGCCCTTGATCTGGACGACGATGTTGGCGATGTTCACGTTCCGGCACGGCGGCATGGCCTTGCCCGTGATCGGCGAGAAGATATCGAAGATGACGCCCACGATGAAGGTCCCCGCCGCGGGATCCTGGGACGGCGCCACGAACTCGGCCTGGAGGAACTGCGTGACGGTCGACGACAGATCGAGAAAGGCGCCGCCGGACAGGAGCGTCATCGCGGTCGGGTCGATGCGGCCCGCCAGGGTGAAGCCCTGCACCGGGATATCGCTCGTGGCCTTGACCGGCACCGGCACGAGAAGCTGGTCATCGTAGACCACGAGGTCCGGGATCTGCAGGTGGAAGCGCTTGGGAACGACGGCGATGCAATCGGCCCAGACCATCGTGTCGGATGCGCCCGCCGTGCCGATGACCGTGAGCGTCACCGTGTAACGGCCGGTCGCCGCGTAGGCGTGCGCGGGATTCGCGGCCGAGGCGTACGCTCCATCGCCGAACTCCCAGCGGTGCTGGAGCACATGGCCCTCGGCGCGGCTCTCGAACTGCACGGAGAGCGGCAGCTCGCCCTCGCGGGGCAGCGCCTCGAATGCGGCGCCGGGCGGCGGCGCATCGTTCCGGTACAGGAGCGCGCCCGCCTGCAGCACGATCGCATGCAGGTACGAGAAAGCATCCGCATCCGCATCGAGGGCCTCTTCGCCGCCCGTCAAGCTCCAGAGCCAGCGTATCGTTCCTGCGGCAAGCTCCGTGCCGCCGGTGTCGCAGTACACGGCGTTGCCCGCCGCATACACGATGAGGCAGCCGGCGCCGCCGGGCATTATCCCGAACGCCGATGCGTTCCACGCGGGCACTCCCATCGCGACCGTCCGGTGCGCCGCGAAGGCGCCGCCCGTCAGGCGCAGGAACCTCGTGCCGTTCTCCTCGGACCGATAGAGCACGAACGGGAAGCCGTCGGCGGCGACGGCGATGGCGGGCGAGGACTCGACGTACTGCGTGCGCGTGACCTGCAGCTCGCCGCCCTGGAAATCGCCGCCGGCATTGTTGCGGTAGAAGAGATCGCCGCCGCGGGCATAGACGGCGTGCACGGCGCCGTTCCGATCGATGTCGAACGCCGCCTGGCCGCCGAGCGCGATGGGCTCGGCGGCGGCGCCGCCGAAGGACGCGACGACGTTGCCCTCGCCCGCCGACCAGCCGATGAAGACGCCGGTCTTCACGAGCGCGACCGTCATGGGAAAAGGCTGCGCGGTCGCGCTGCCGGGGATGCGCGCCGGGACCTTGAAGAGGCCGCCCGGGTTGGATGCCCAGGCCGCCTCGTAGGTCTCCGGCCCGACCTGCGCCCACCACGCAAGATACGTGATGCCGCTCGAGTCCATGGCGAGGGCGGGCGCCGTCTTCCACGCCGGGTCCTGCGCGCCGACCTCGATCACGGTCGCGAAGCCATCCTGGCCGCGCACGTAATAGAGCTTGCCGTTCGCCGTCATGGATGCGACCGGGTTCCCGCTCGGATCGATGATGAACGCCGCGCTGTCGATGATGCCGAGATCGCCGCCTATGCGCACGGGCGGATTGCACTCGCCGGCGCATGCACACGCGCAGGCAAGCCATGCGCCGAGCACGACGCTTTCGCGCAGCGACACGTCATTCCTCCTTCTCGGGGGGCCTCGCGGTCCGCGAGGGCCGGTCCACGCCTACGATGCATCCATCGTACAGGGTCAACGGGGGCCCTGCCAACCAAGTCCTTGCGCGGCAAGGGGTTGACTGCCGGGCGCCGGCCGCCCGTCCGTACATATTCGGTGAACCCGTGCGTCGAAACGTGCAATGAACGCGTCCGTTGCGCAATTGCGGCTCTGCTGACGCTATGGAGGTGGGGACCGGAGGTCTCCACGGCGGCAATCGCTCGGCGTCCCTGCTGTCTGAGACAACCCCCCTTCCGTCCCCCCTTCAGGGGACTGACGCTTACCCGCAAGTCCGCTGACCGTGCGCCCCCTTCTCCCGAAGGGGGCCGGGGGTTGCAGGAGGTGGCGAAGCACCCAGCGTGTCAGGTTCAGGCGCGAGCCGTCTTCTCGGTCGTGCGTCAGGACACTGGAACTTGTGGGTAAGCGTCAG